>CAYMFP010000015.1:0-22715 GCA_964389385.1 uncultured Phycisphaeraceae bacterium
GCCCCCGACCGCTTACGATGCCGATCCGCCGCGTCGCTCCCCGTCCGGAGCCGGGCCTCGGCGTTCTGCGGGAGACCCTTCCTGGACCGCCTGCACCGCTTCGCCCTCGCCGCCGTCGCCGCCGCGTGCGGGAGCACGCTGCTGATCGCCGCCTCCCCGAGCCCCGCGGCCCCGGCCGCCGAACGGAACGCGGACCCCTACACCCTTCCGGTCGATCCCGTCTCGGGCGAACGCCTCGGCAAGAACGCCATCGTCCGGGAGTACGACGGGCGCGAGGTGCGTTTCGCCTCCGAGCGCACGGCCGAGCGGTTCGAGGCGGACCTGAAGGCGAACCTCGCCGCCCTCGACGAGCGGATGATCGAGGACCAGGCCGCGTTCTACCCGATGCAGGTGTGCCTCGTCGCGAAGCACCCGCCGAAGGAAGGCGAGGCGTGGACCGACGTGGTCTACCGCAACCGCCTCGTCCGCTTCTGCTGCGCCGGGTGCGAGTTCAAGCTCGAGAAGCAGCCCGAGAAGTACCTGGCGGACCTCGACGCGGCCGTGATCGAGCAGCAGCGCGAGGCGTACCCGCTCCAGAAGTGCCTCGTCGGCGGGGGCGCGCTCGGCTCCATGGGCGAGCCCCACGAGGTCGTCCTCGCCAACAGGCTCGTCCGCCTCTGCTGCGACTCCTGCGAAGAGACGCTGCGCGAGAACGCTCCCCAACTCATCGCCGAACTCGACGCGGCCTGGCGGAAGCAGGACCCGCAGCGTTTCGCCGCGTCCGAGCCCGCCCCCGCTGCCGAGTGATGCGCCGCGCCGGGAACGGTGCTTCGAACGAGATCGAGCCTTCTCTCACGACGCCCTCCGGTCGCTCCCAATACCAGCGCGCGCTTTCTCGTGCGCTCGGCCGGACGGCTCCGCCCCCGCGGGCTCGCTCTGAAGCGGCCTGAAAGAACCACGGCCGGAAAATCCACCCCGCCCCGCGGGAGTTTCGGATGGAAACCCCTCGGCGCCACCCATGAGGCGTTATCCTTACTCTGCCGGAGCGGACCGCCCGCCGCCGGCCGAACCCTGACGTGGGCCCGCGCGGCCGCTTCCTCTGCTCCTCGCTGCTCATGTCACGAATGGTCCAGCCCGGCGCCGCACAGCGTGATCTTCCGGACCTGGCCGCCCTGCGGGCGCTCGTCGAGGCGGCCCAGGACCCGATGGCCGCTCTGGACCGGGCCGGGCGTCTGCTCGCCAGCAACGCCGCCTTCCGGCGCTGGATGCGGCAGTCGATCGGGCTGGAACTCGCGGACGGGACGGACGGGTGCGATCTGGTGGAGATCGGGCGGCGCGACGCGGCGATGCTGGACGCCTGGAGCCGGGCGCTGCACGGCGAGCGGGTGGTCGCGGAGCACGCCGCACCGGGCGGGACGTTCCGGGCGGTCTACGCGCCCGTGCCGGGGGGCGCGGCCGAGCCGCAGGACGGGCGGGAGCCCGCCGCGGCGACGTGCGTCGCGCGATGGGCGGGCGAGCCGCACGGCGAGGCGGCCGCCGGACCGGAGGAGCGTGCGCACCGGGCCTCGTCGGACGGGTGGAGCGCCGTCGGCGGCGCGGCCGTGCGGAGACCGGGGCCGCAGCACCGGGCGGCCGCGGTGGAGGCGGCCGGGCTCGGGACGTGGGAGTACGACGCGCGGGCGCAACTGGCGTATCTGGACGCGCGGGCCGGCGAGACGCTGGGGATCCCGGGGCGGGCGATCCTGCGTCCGGACGAGGCCGCCGCGCTCGCGCACCCGGAGGACCGCGAGCGGCTCCTGGCGCTCGTGCGGGAGGCGGCGTCGGGCGGCGGGGGCGAGGTCCGGGCGGAGTTCCGGCTCGCGGCGGAGGCCGGGCCGGCGGAGCGTTGGGTGCGCCTGCTGGGACGCGCCGCCGGCGGGGCGGGGCGGTTCGCGGGGGTCGTGCTGGACGTGACGGAGGACCGGCGGCGGGAGCGCGCGCTGCGCGAGAGCGAGGCGCGGTACCGCGGCGTGCTGGCGGCGGCGCGCGACGCCATCTTCATCTTCCCGGCCGAGCCGGACGGAACGCCCCTGCCCTTCGTGGAGGTGAACGACGAGGCCTGCCGCCGGCTCGGGTACACCCGCGAGCAGCTGCTGGGCATGACGGTGTACGACCTCGTCTCGCGGGACCCCGCCGACGTGCGGCGGAAGGTCCTCGAGGTCCTGGGCGGCAGCTCGCTGGCGGTCGAGGTGACGCACATCGCCTCCGACGGGCGGGAGATCCCGACGGAGATCATCGGCAGCGCCGTCTCGATCGACGGGCGGCGCTGCGTGCTCGCGATCTGCCGCGACATCACCGCCGGCCGGCAGGTCGAGGAGGTGGCGCGGCGGAGCGAGGAGCGGCTGCGCCTCGCCCTCGCGGCCGGGGGGATGGGGACGTGGTCGTGGGACCTCGCCAGCGGGCGCATCGTGCTCGACGACCGGCAGCGGGAGCTGCTCGGCTTCGCCCCCGGCGTCTTCGGCGGCACGATCGAGGAGGTCTTGGAGCGCATCCACCCCGACGACCGGGAGGCGGAGCGGAGCACCGCCGGGCGGGCCATGCGCGGCGAGGCGACGGAGTCGACGTTCCGCGTCGTCCGTCCGGACGGCGAGGTGCGCTGGCTCACGACCGTCACCGCGCCGGTGATGGGCCCCTCCGGGCGGGCCGAGCAGCTCATCGGCGTGAACGTCGACGTGACCGAGCAGCGGCTCCGCGAGGAAGAGCTGCGCGCCAGCGACGAACGCTACCGCACGATCGGGGACTCGATCGACTTCGGCGTGTGGACGTGCTCGGCCGAGGGGCGGTGCACGTACGTGAGCCGGTCGCTGCTGCGGACCCTCGGGATGACGCTGGAGGAGGTCCAGGCGCACGGGTGGCGCGGCCGCCTGCCCCCGGAGGAGGTCGCGCCGACGCGGGAGAAATGGAGGAAGACCATCCGCGAGGGCGGCAACTGGGAGCATGAGCACCGGTTCCGCGCCGCCGACGGCTCCTGGCGGACGATCCTCAGCCTCGGGCGCCCCGTGCGCGACGCGGAGGGGCGGATCCTCGAGTGGGTCGGGCTGAACCTGGACATCACGGAACGCAAGCGCGTGGAGGAGAGCCTCCGCACGGCCGAGCGCCGCCAGGGCGAGCTGCTCGAGCTGCTGGAGAGCCTGCTCGCGAACGCGCCGATCGGCTTCGCGTTCTTCGACCGCGCCCACCGGTTCATCCGCGTGAACCGCCAGCTCGCCGAGATCAACGGCGTGAGCGTGCAGGAGCACCTGGACCGGCCGATCGAGGAGGTCGTGCCCGGGATGACCAAGGTCAAGGGGCCGCTCATCGACCGGGTCTTCCTGACCGGGCAGCCGCTCGAGGGGCTGGAACTCTCGGGCGAGACGCCCGCGCACCCGGGGGAGCGGCGGTGGTGGCTGGCGAGCCTCTACCCCGTCTTCGCCGGGCACGACGAGCCGAGCTTCGTCGGGTGCGTGCTGCTCGAGATCACCGACCGCAAGCGCGCCGAGGGCGCGCTCCGCGAGAGCCGCGACCGCCTCGCCGCCGCGCTCGAAGCCTCCGAGACCGGAACCTTCCGCTACGACTTCAACGAGGGCTCCGCCTCCTGGGACGAGGAACTCATCCGGCTCTTCGGGATCAGGCCGGACGACGTCCCGTCCAGCATCGACCAGGAGGTGCTGCTGTCGTGCGTGCACCCGGACGACCGCCCGGCGGTGCGGGCGGAGGTGCAGCGCCGCCTCTCCGGGGCGTGCGACTCGGAGATCGAGTACCGCGTCCGCCTCCCGGACGGGGGCGTCCGGTGGCTGCTCGACAAGGGCGCCACCGTCGCCGACGAGCACGGCCGCCCCGTCTTCCTCACCGGCGCGTGCACCGACATCACCGAGCGCAAGCGCGCCGAGGAACGGCAGCGCGTCCTCCTCGCCGAACTCAGCCACCGCGTCAAGAACACGCTGGCGACCGTCCAGTCCATCGCGACCCAGACCGCCCTCTCCGCCGAGAGCACCGCGGCCTTCCGCCGCTCCTTCACCGGACGCCTCCGCGCCCTCGCCGGGCTGCACTCGCTGCTCACCCGGAGCAACTGGGACGGCGTGGCGATCGACGAACTCGTCCGGGAGGCGCTGCGCCCGTACGCCTCCGACGGCGGGGAGAACGCCGACATCGAGGGCCCCCCGGTCACCCTCTCCGCCAAGGCGGCGCAGACCGTCAGCATGATGCTCCACGAGCTGGCGACCAACGCCGCCAAGTACGGCGCCCTGTCGAACCCCGCCGGGCGGATCTCGGTCCGGTGGTCGCTCGCCGACGCCAACGGGCAGGAGCTGACCCTCGCCTGGGCCGAGACCGGCGGCCCCCCCGTGCGCGAGCCCGAACGCCGCGGCTTCGGCAGCGGGCTGATCGAGCACCAGGTCGCCTACGAGCTGGGCGGGGAGGTCCGGCTGGAGTTCCCGGAGGAGGGCGTCCGGTGCACGATCCGGGTCCCGGCCCGGGAGGCCCTCGCCGAGCCGCCCCCGCCCCGGCGGTCCAGGTCCGGCGAGCCGAGCCCGCCCCCCCACCGCTGACGGCGGGCACCCGCCTCGTCGCGGCCCCCCCTCTCCCCGGAATCACCCGCCGTCCCCCGCCGCGCCGACGCGATCGCCAGAACCGGCCCAGGTGGCCCGGACCGGGGAATCGGCGCCGCAACTCCGGCGGAGACGCAAATGAACATGCACCCGCGGTGGCGAGGGGGCGGAACGTCCGTACTTTTAGATGAAGAAGCTGTGACCCCGGGAATCGGGGCCCGAGTACGGCGGAGTTCGGCGATGCGCCAGATGCAACCTCTCCCGACATACGCAGATCCTGCGCACGCGGATCCTCTGCAACTGGCCTTGGAGAATCTGGAGCTGCGCCAGCGGGTGGCCGAACTCGCCGCCCTCGTGCTGGACGCCGAGGAACGGGCCCTCCGCGGGCGCGTCGTCCCGTTCGAAGGACGCTCGGTGGTGCTGCACGAGCGCACGTGGGCCCGGGTCCGGGCGGCCGCGGTGCGCGTGCTCGGACAGCCGGCCGAGAGCGCCCTCCGGCGGGCCAGTTCCTAACGAGGCCGGGCCCCGGCCCGCCGGAGCGATGGTTCACGCGGCCCGGCGGTCGGCGGCGCTGTGGAGCGGCTCGAGCAGATCGTCGGGGATCTGAACACAGACAGCGCGTCCAAGAACGTCAACCCCCAGGATGAGGCGGTTCGGGGCGAGCCGTCGATCGGCGACGCCCACGACGCCCTCCAGCGGACCCCGGCGGACGCGCGCCCGGACCCCGGTGCGGATGTACGGGCTGGGCTCCGGAACGGCCCCGGCCGCGAGGGCCCGGCGGATCTGGTTCAGATCCTCCTCCAGGCGTGCCTGGTCGCGGACGCGGATGATGTCGACGAGCCGCCCGGTGCCGAGCACGATCTCGCGTTCCTCGTCGCCCACGCGCGCGAACAGGAAGGAGGGGAAGAGCGGCAGATCGACGATGCGCCGGCGGTGTCCGTACACGCGCTCGCGTCGGACGGTGATGAGTTCGGCCTCGATGCCGGCGGCCGCGAGGTCGGCCGCGAGGCGCTTCTCCTGCCGCGGACGGGCGTGGAGCACGGTCCAGGGGAGGAGCGGGCGCTCGGTTTCGGTGGGCGGTGCGCTGATCAGGAGAGAAGTCATGGCTGGAGCGTCCGTTATCGGGGTGTGAGCGGCGGGCGGGTTCCCGCACGCTGCCCGGTCTGGTAGAGTGCACACGCCGGGGCCGGTCCCTCGGCGGGCGGAGGGTTCAGGATGGACGGTCTCCGCGTGCTGGTGGTCGAGGACTTCAACGTCCTCGCGATGGAGATGGAGTGGCTTCTGACGCGTCTGGGGTGCGTCGTCTGCGGGCCGGCCGCCTCCGTCGAAGCGGCGCTGGCGGAACTCGAGCGGGGACCGATCGACGCTGCGTTGCTGGACGTTGATCTCTCGGGGACGCCCGTGACGCCGGTCGCCCGGCGTCTCAAGGCGCTCGGCGTGCCCTTCGTCCTGACGTCGGGGTACGAGGCGTCGTCCCTGCCGCCGGAACTCCGGGGCGAGGCGCTGCTCCAGAAGCCGCTGGCGCCCGACGCGGTCGCGTCGGCCGTGCGGCTCATGGCCCAGCGCCGTTCGCCGGTCCAGGTCCCGAGCGGCGGCGCCCGGGGGAGCGGGGTGCAGGGGGCGGCCGAGGGCGGGATGGAAGGCGGGGTTCGGGGCATCAGCGGATCTCCGAACGAGCCGCGGTGAGCACGCGGCTCAGGAACGGGTCGGGCGGCGGCGCGCCCCCGGCCAGGGCCTCGGCGTGCGCCAGGGCCTCGCGGGCCTCGTCGCGCTGCCCGTCCTGCCAGAGCGCGATCGCCAGACCGATCCGCGACGACAGCTTGTCGGGCGCCAGCCCGACGGCCCGGCGGAACGTGTCGCTCGCCGAGGCCGCGTCGCCCGCGGCGAGCTGCGCGTGCCCGAGCGTGTCGAGGATGCTCGACTCCGCGGCCGGGGCGACCCCGGCGGCGACCGCGGCCCGGAGGGCGGTGCGGGCGAGCCGGACGGTCTCCTCGGTCGCCCGCCCGGAGCGGACCTGCAGGAACGCGAGGTTGTTCGCGGCGGTGGCGCTCTCCGGCGCCTGCTCCAGCACGCGGCGGTAGAGCCACTCGGCCCCATCGCTCAGCCCGTCGTCCTCCAGGGCCCGAGCGACCGTGAGCGCGGCCGCGGAACGCGGGCCCACGCTCGGCAGCGCGTCCAGGGCCGCCGCGGCGGCGTCGCGGTCGCCGGCCCGGAGGGCGGCCTCCGCGAGCGTCGCCGTAAGGCGGGGCGAGCCGGGCTCGGCCTGGAGGCCCCGGCGGGCGAGGATGATTGCCTCGTCGAAGCGCTCGCCCGCGATCGCGGCCTCCGCCGCGGCGGCGAGAGCGACGATCCGCGCGGGCCCTTCGGCCGCTTCCGCGGCCCGGGTTGCCAGACGCTGCGCCTCGGCGGTGTCGCCGCCCGAGGCGGTCAGGTGCCGCGCCAGCCCGACGAGCAGGGCGGGATCCTCCGGGCCGCGGGCGAGGGCGTCGCGCCACACGGCCTCGGCCCCGGACGCGTCGCCGGCGCCCGCCTTGGCCGCGGCGAGCACCGGGGCGGCGAGCGGCAGGTCCTCCGGCGCCAGCCGGTCCGGAGCAACGGCCTCGACGGCGCGGGCGTACAGATCGGCGTCGCGGGTGCGGGAGGCGAGGTCGAGCCATCCGCGGGCGAGGGTCAGCCGTTCGGCGACCGCGAGTTCGCTCGGCGGCGCGAAGGCCTCGATCCACGCGGCCCGACGGGCGGGATCGGCGATCTCCCCGGCGAGCGACACGGCCAGGGCCGTGCGCGTCTCTGCGGGCAGCGCGGCCGCCCGCAGCGCCTCGGCGGCGCCGTCGACGCCGCCAGAGGCGAGGTCGGCCGCGAGCAGCGTGCGGACGTCGCCGGGGCGTTCGGCGGCCGAGGCCAGGATGGCCTCGCGGTGCGGGGCGAGGGCGGCCGCGGCGTCGGCGGCGTCGCCGCGGGTCAGGTGGAGCCGGGCGGTGAGCAGGTCCGGCTCGAGCGAGGCGGCGCCGGAACGCTCGCGCCAGGTGCGGGCGTAGGCGAGGGCCTCATCGATCCGGTCGAGCGCGGCGTAGAGGCGGGCGGCGTCGCGGGCCGTGCGCGGATCGCCCGGCAGCAGGCGGGCCGCGTCGACGGCCGTGCGAACGGCGGCGTCGGGCTGCCCGGCGGCGACGTTGGCCTGGATGAGCAGCGGCCAGGTCTCGTAGAGCGTCGGATGGCGTTCCGTGACGCCGCGGAGGCTGCGGACGAGATCGCTCGGCGTGGGATCGCCGCCGCCGGCGTGCAGCGCCTCGGCGAGGAGCGTGAAGGCGGGGTCGCCGCGCTGGGCGCCCGTGCCGGCCGCCCAGGCCGCGAGCACGTCCCACTCGTTGAGCCGCCGCCCGGAGGCGTCGAGCGTGCGCCGGATCGCGGCGAGGACCGGGTCATCGGGGTGGCGGGCCAGCCCGGCGCGGGCGTCCGCGATCGCCGATTCGGCGTCGCCGTCCTCGAGGGCGCGGAGGGCGAGCCAGCGCCAGGCGTCGGGCGTCTCGGCGCCCTCCGCAACGGCGAGCATCTCGGAGCGTGCCCGCGCGTGCTCGCCGGCCGTGCGGAGGACGTCGCCGACGAGCGCGGCCCCGCCCGGGAGAGCGGCGGCGCGTTCGGCGAGCGCGAGGGCCGCGTCGAGATCGCCGCTGGCGGCGAGGAACGTCGCCGCGGACTGGAGCGTCTGGAGCGACGCGTCGGGGTTCGAGGCGAGGTCGCGGTAGATCGTCGCGGCCTGCTCGGAATCGCCCGCGATGGCGAGCAGGCGGGCCAGCGCGGCGCGGTCGATCTCCTCGCCGGTCGCCTCGGCGAGGCGGCGGCGCTCGGCGAGGGCCTGCTCGCGCCGGCCGAAGCGTTCCAGCAGGGCCGCGCGGTCGCGGGCCTGCTCGGCGGTGAGGTCGCGCAGCGCCATGTACTCGTCGAGGCGGACGGCGATGGCGTCGTTGCGCCCGGCCTCGTGGAGCAGGGCGATGAGGCGGACGTACAGCTCGGGGAGCTTCGCCCCGCGGTCGACGGCGCGCCCGAGGGACTCGATCGCCATGCCGCGGTCGCCGAGTTCGAGCCACGCGTCGGCGGCGAGGAGCAGCGCCTCGGCGTCGGAGGGATTCTGGTCGATGACGCGGGTGAGCAGCGCGAGCGACCGTCCCGGCGCGTCGGGCTCGCCGTCGTGCAGGAGGATGCGGCGCGCCTCGGCCTTGCGCCAGCCGGGAGCGTTCTCGCCCGTCATCGCGCGGAGGTTGGCGATCGCGGTGCGGAGCAGCGCGTCGTCGGTCCACGCGGCCTGGGAGCGGAGGATCTCCTCCTGCGCCGCGGCGGAGTCCTCGAAGGCGGCGAGGCGGCGCATCGCCTCGACGGCCTCCGCGGTCCGCCCGATGCGGTCGAGCAGGCGGGCCAGACGCCGGTGCAGCTCGACGGCGTGCTCGCCTGCGGCGGACGCCGCCCGGTCGCGGAGCATCGCCACGCCCTCGTCGGCCCGCCCCGCGTCGGCGAGGGCGACGGCGCGCTGGAGGAGCACGTCGGGGTCGTCGCCGGCGCGGCTCGCCAGCGCGTTGCGCAGCGCGGCCGCGGCCTCCGGGGCGGAGCGGTGCACGAGTTCCGCGGCGCGGAGCGTCTCGGCGGCGTCGATCTCTCTGAGTTCGGCGATGCGCCGGGCGAACTCGAGCGCGCCGGCCGGGTCGCCGTTGGCGGCGCGGGCCCGCAGGGCGAGGGGGAGCGACTCGTGCGGCGGCACGCTCGTGTCGAGGAGACGCGCGGCGAGCGCGATCGCCTCCTCGCGCTCGCCGCGCGAGGCGAGCGGGTCCTCCGCGATGGAGACGCCGGCCTCGACGATCGCGCGGGCCCCGGGGAGCGTGTTCACGAGCCGCGGGTCGGTGAGCAGCGTGCGCCGGGCGTCGCGCGGGCGCCCCTGCGCGAGCTGCACCTGGGCGAGCCGCAGCCGGGCGCGGCCCCACTCCGGGGACTCGGCGAGCCGGGCGTAGCCCCGCTCGGCCTCGGAGAGGGCGCTGAGGTTCGCGAGCGCCTCGGAGCGGAGGTAGATCGCCAGGTCGCGGGCCTCGCGCGTGTTGGGCTCGCCGAGGTCCGTCGTCCCGAGGAGCTGCGCCGCGCGCTGCGTCGTCTCGACCGCGGCGCGGTGGTCGCCGCGGGCGAGCTGGTCGTGGGCGTCGGCGAGGAGGGCCCACGGGCCGGACGCCTCGTCCTGTTCGCCGCCGGCGCCGTCGGGGGCGTCGCCGGCCGCGATGCGCAGCCACGCGCGGGTGGCGGGGCCCGCGTCGGGGGCGCCGCGGAGCCGCTCGGCGGCGGCCCCGATCTGCGAGGGGTTGGGGCGGCGCCAGGCGCGGGCGAGGCGGTAGGTCTCGGCCTCGATGCCCGCCTCGTGCCCGGCGAGGGCTTCGGCGACGAGCGCCTCGGCTCGCTCGGCGAGTTCGGGCGCCCCGGCGGCGGCGTCGAGCAGGCGCACGGTGCGGCTCAGCCGGTCGGCGTCGTCGATGCCGGAGACGCCGGCCCGCTCGATGCGGTCGAGCGCCTCGCCCGGGCGGCCGAGTTCGAGCAGGGCGCTCGCCTCGAGGATCGCGCCCTCCAGCGGGTCGTCGAGGGCCTCCGCGGCCGCGGCGGCGGCCTCGGCGATGCTGTCGGGATCGTGCCGCGTCTCGATCATGAGCCCGACGACGAGCGCGCGGGCCTCGCGGTCGTTCGGGTGCGCCGCGGCGAGGCGGCGCGCGGCCTCCAGCGCGGCCTCGCGCTCGCTCGCGGCCCGCTGCAGCGCGACCTGCGCGAGCATCGCCTCGCGGTCGTCCGGGCGGAGCTCCAGGAGGCGGTCGGCCGCGGCCAGGGCCTCCGTCCGCGCCCCCATCCGCGTGAGCAGGCGCAGGAGCAGGCGCTGGGCGGGCTCGTGCGTCGGGTCGAGCCGCACGGCCTCGCGGGCGTACGTCGCCGCCTCGCTCACGTGCCGCCCGTCGCCCATCGGCACGCGCCGGCGGGCGTCGGCGAGGCGGTAGACGAGTTCGGCGTCGCGGCGGTCGGAGCGCCCGTACGCGAAGGCGAGGTCCGGGATCGCCTCCTCGTAGCGGCCCTCGTCGTAGGCGAGCGTCCCCGCCTCGAGCCGGCGCTCGAGGACGCGCTCGCGCTGCACGCCGCGGAACGCCCTGGCCCCCACGGCCGCGGCGGCCCCGACGACGAGCACCGCGGCGAGCGCGGTCAGGCGTCGCTTGGTCCTGGTCTTCATCCGTTCCTCCCTTTGCCTTTCCTCTCGCGCCCGCCGGACCCGACGACGATCTGGCGCGCGGTCTCGAACATGATCCAGAGATCGAGGGCCCAGCTCTCCCGCTGGACGTACTCGAGGTCGTAGCGGATCCACTCCTGGAAGTCGGTGAGCGGCTCGCGCGTGCGGCGGACCTGCCAGAGCCCGGTGAGCCCCGGGCGGATCGACAGCCGCGCCTCGCGCCAGCTCGGGCAGTACTGGTTCTCCTTGTCCGGGCTCGGGCGCGGCCCGACCACGGACATGTGCCCCACGAGGATGTTCCAGAGCTGCGGCAGCTCGTCGAGCTGGAAGCGGCGCATCCACCGCCCGCAGCGGAGCAGGCGCGGGTCGTCCCTGATGAAGAACTGCGGCCCGTCGGCGCCGTTCTGCGCGGCGAGCTGGGCCTTCATGGCCTCCGCGCCGTTGACCATCGTGCGGAACTTGAAGCACGGGAAGTCGCGCCCGCCGATCGTCTGCCGCGTGTGCGCGAAGAAGAACGGCCGCCCGTCCTCCAGGTAGATCACGAGCATCAGCACCGGGAAGAGCGGCGCGACCGCGAGCAGCGCGGCCCCGCTCACCGCGACGTCGAACGCCCGCTTGCTCGCGCGGCGCCACCACCGCCGCCCCACGCGCGGCAGCAGCCGCCCCCCGCTCGACCGCAGCGATGCCCAGTCGATGCCCGACGCCGCCTCCGCCGCGCGGACCCCGGGCTCGTCCGGCAGCGCCGCCGGGCCGATCACCAGCGGGTCGGCCCCGACGCTGCGCCCGGCGCCGACGAACGCCGGCCCGACGAACCGCGCCGACGGGTCGATCTGGCTCGTCTCGTGCACCCACACGCCCGGCTGGTAGCGGTAGACGCCGGCGATCGCGGGCGCGAGGTCGAGCGTGTCCCTCGCGATGATCTCGGCCAGGCGCTCCACCGCGCCGCGCTGCGGGTCGAGCACCTCGCCCGGGACCTGCGTCGAGAGCGTCTCCTCCGGCTCCACGACCGCGCGCAGGGCGCGCCACGGGAGCCGCCGCGCGCCGTCCCCCGCCGCTCGCCACGCGCGGGCGATCGCCGCGTCGTCCGTCAGCCAGGCGCGGGCCGAGCCGCGCGCGGCCGGGCGGTAGACGCGTTCGATGCGGAGGAAGTTCCCCTCCGCGTCGGCCATGACGCGCTCCTCGTACGGCTGCTGCCGCTGGTTCAGCACCCGCAGGCGGACGGCCCGCGGGCGGTCCCAGTGCAGCGACCGCAGCAGCGGGCGCAGGCGGAAGTCGAGCATCACGCCCGGCTGCAGGAGCAGGTAGAGCCCCGCCCCGTTCTCCACGCGGTCGCCCCCCGGGCGGACGACCTGCACGCACCGCGCCGCCCAGACGCGGTCGTGCAGCCCGGCGGCGTCGAGCCCCCAGACGCGCGGCGCCCGCTCGGGCCCGCGCGTCGCGCGGGCGCCGGGCGTCGGACGCGGGGCCCGCGCCGGGAAGGATCGATCGAGCTGGGTGCGGAGAGCGGTCAAGGTCTGCGGCCCGGAAGAGTGGGGAGAGCGTCGGGAAGAGCGGAGAGCGAGCCGGGGGAGGACATCGGGTCGGGTCAGTCCTCGTCGCCGACGCCGGCCCGCGCGAGGGCGCGGCGGCCCGGCTTGACCTCGCGGACGGACTGGTGGCTGATGTTGCTCGTGCGCACGCTGCGGACGAAGTCGCTCGCGAGCGCCCGGTTGAAGACGACGCCGGCGAGGTTCGCCCCGAGCGATTCGAGCCGCTCGGCCGCCGCCCGCACCCGCCGAGGCGACTGCCCGCGGGACGTGACGAGCACCACCGCGTCGGAGAGCGGCGCGGCCGCGGCGGCCTCGACGCTGCCGAGCACCGGGCCCGTGTCGATGAGGACGAAGTCGAAGCGGCTGCGCAGCTCGGCGACGAGCCCGCGGAGGCGGCGCCCGGAGAGCGAGGCGGGGTCGAAGTCCTCGCTCGCCCCGGCGGGCAGCACCCACAGGTTCTCGCGCCGCGTGCCGACGACCTCGCCGTTGACGTGCTCGGCGGCGACGGCCTCGGCGAGCCCCGCGTTCTGGCGGAGCCCCATCTGCACGCTCAGCCCGCGCCCGACGAGGTCGCCGTCGACGACGCAGACGCGGTTGCCGGCCGTGGCGAGCGAGGCCGCGAGCGCGAGCGTCAGCGTCGTCTTGCCGTCGCCGGGGGCGCCGCTGGTGAAGGTGATGACGCGCCCGGCGCCGTCGGGGCGCTCGGGGCAGATGCGGCACTCGAGCAGGGCGCGGGCCTGGTGCAGGCTCAGCCCCGCCTCCTCGGCGTCCTCGCCGTCGCCGAGCTCGGGGACGATCCCGATGATCGGCAGCGGGTTCGGCCCCGCCTCGAGGTCGTCGATGTAGCGGTACTCGCCCCGCACGACGCCGAAGGCGCCGACGAGCCCGAAGCCGAGCACGAGCCCGAAGCCCCCGCCGGCCGCGGCGAGCAGCAGCCGCCGGTCGCTGCTCGGCTCGAGCGGGGTGCTCGCCCAGTGGATCTCGGCGCGCCCGGGGGCCTCGTTGTCCTGGCGCTCGAGGCGCAGCCCCTCGAGCCGCGCGGTCGTGCGCTCGAGTTCTTCCTCGGCGAGGGCGGCCTCGCGGCGGAAGCGGGCGATGCGCATCTGCGTCTGCCCGATCTCCACCGCCTCGCGGGAGACGGCGTCGTGCCGCTCGCGCAGCCGGGCCAGGCGGGCCTCGAGTTCCTCGATCGGCTCGGCGGCCAGCCGCCCCGCGGCGCCGGCCGGGAGCGGGAGCGTGCGTGCGATCTCCGCCCGCGCGGCGATCTGCGCCTCGGTCGAGGCGAGCTCGCGGGCGACGCGGCGCATCTCCGGGTGCTGCTCGCCCAGGCGGGCGGCGAGCTGGTCGCGGGTGGTGACCAGCGCCCCGCGGGCCAGGAGCAGCGCCGCGAGCTGCGGGTCGCGGTCCGCGAGCTGGTTGAGCGAGAGCCCCTCGGCGAAGTCCGGCGCGGCCCCGGGCAGGTCCCGGCGGGTCGCGATCTCGAGTTCCAGCTCGGCGATCTCGTTCTCGACGCGGATGCGGGCCGCGCGCTTCGCGGCGGCGTACGCCTCGAGGTCGTCCGTCCCGTACCGCTCGGCGAGGCGCTGGGCCTGCTCGAGCTTGCCGCTCACCTCGCCCCGCAGCTCGCGCTGCAGCGCGACGAGCGCCTGCTCGCGGCGGCTGTACTCGCTCTGCGCCCCCTCGCGGTGCCGCGCCTCGTAGGCGCGGAGCACGGCGTTGACGGCCTCGCGGGCCATGACCGGGTCCGCGTGGCGGACGCTCAGCCCGATCACCGGCGAGCGCTGCGGCTGCTCGACGTGCAGGCGCCGCATGAGCAGCGCGAGCCCGTCGACCCCCGCCGGCCACCCGGCCTCCGCGAGCTTGGGATCCCCCACCGCCGCCTCGAGCGTCCGCTGGTTGCCCAGCAGCTGCGCCTGCTGCTGGACGAACTGCTCGAAGAACGGCAGCGGCTGGTTCAGCTCGTTCTCCTGCAGGATCACGGTGCGGGTGGGCGCGATGCTCACCGCGCCGCGGCTCGTGTACTCCGGGCCCCTGACGGCCCAGCCCGCCGCCGCCAGCGGGACGGCGAGCAGCACCGCCAGCAGCAGCGCGATCTTGTACCGCCCGCGCAGCGCCCGGTGCGCCGCGAGCAGCGGCGAGCCCTCCCCGGCGCGGCGGTCGTCCGTCGCGAGATCGAGGTCATCCAGCTCGTGCGGCATCGTCCGGTCCTTCCACGACGGCCCCGAGGGCCTCCTCCACGGCGGGGAGCAGCCCCGCCAGGATCTCTTCCCGCTCCCCCTGGCCCATCGAGGCCGGGAAGAGCACCTGGATCTGCGCCGCGCCCCGGGCCGACACGCCCCGGGCCCGCGTCAGCCGGCGCAGCTCGTCCATCTCCCGCGCGAACGGGCTGCGCCCGCTCGGCAGCGCGAAGAAGTTCACGATCGACATGTCGCCGCGCGAGCGGTCGTGCGGCCACGTCAGCTCGTACCGCGTCGCCGGGATGCGCCCGAACCCGGGCGCGTCGAGCGTGACGCCCTCCTCCGACCGCATGCTCCACCCGCTGTTCGGGTAGCAGATCGGCGGGTAGTGCCCGAACATGTCCCGCGCGTCGCCGCAGTGCACGACGACGAGGCTGAACCACCCGTCCCCGCCCAGCTCCTCGTAGGTCCGCTGGAGGATGATGTTCGGGCGCAGCAGCTCCCGCGCCGCCCGGGCGACCTCCGCGTCGCTGCCGACGTACCGCCCCACCGTCCGCGGGATCGCACGCACCTCGTCGCGCACGCGCCCGAAGTACGCCTCCGTCTCCGGCGCCGGCGGGTCCATCACCCGCGCCAGCGGCACCAGCCCCGCGAGCAGCGCGGCCGCGACCGCCGCCGGGGCCCGCCGCGCCGACCAACCCCGGGAAGCACCGCGGGCGCTCATGCCGCCACCCCCGCCTCGCGCACGGCGTACGTCTGCACCGGAACCTCCAGCCACCGCAGCAGCCCCATGAACGCCCAGAAGATCCCGAACGCCAGCAGCAGCCCGAGCCACCCGCTGACGTCGTGGAACAGCTCCGCCGCGTCGTGCTCGGCGTACCCGTACATCAGCACCGTCGGCACCAGCCGCGCCACGTTCACCAGCAGCGCCGCGAACGGCGTGACGGCCAGGATCAGCAGCCGCACGCCGGGGCGCATCGTCGTCGAGAAGATGAACGCGAACGCCACGACCGCCAGGGCCGTCACCATCCGCATCCCGTTGCACGCCTCCGCCACCGTCACGTCCACCCCGTTGATGCTCAGCGAGTTCCCCGCCCGGCTCGCCGGCACGGCGAACACGTCGAACACGAACTCCGCCGCGTGCGCCGACATCCGCTGCAGCGGCAGCGAGACCTGCTGGCGGATCAGCCCCGGCACCGGGATCAGGAAGACCAGCGCCAGCAGCGCCGGGCGGAAGAGCATCACGAACCGCGGCCCGAGCGCCGCCACGACCGCGCCCAGCACCAGCCCGAGCGCCCCCAGGTGCCAGAGCACGTCCGTCGCCGTCGCGTAGCCGAGCCACCCGATCCCCGCCGCCGCCGCGATCACGCCCAGCCCCCACCAGCTCGCGCCCGGGCGGGCGTACCGCAGGCGCCGCCGCCGCAGCCAGAACATCCACGCCGCCAGCGGCAGCGCGAGCAGCACGTGCGACTGCTCCGGGTCCCGCAGCGCGTACCAGGCGATGTCGCGCCAGGCACCCCACCCGACGACCACCGCCAGCGCGACGAGCCCGGCGAGCGTCGCCGCGTGGGCCGTCCCCCACCTCTCCTTCCGTCTGCTCCTCTGCATCTCGTCGTCCTCTGCTGGGGGCCGTCGGTCAGGCGGCCCGTCGCCTCAGGAGGCGGGGCTCGGCCGGGGCCGCGTCCGGTCCGCGCACCTCGTCCACCACCACCGCGCCCTCGGGCACGCGGGCGCCCGGGAGCAGGAGCGACCGCGTCACCACCGCGCCGCGCCCGACCACCGCGCCGGGCATCACGATCGAGTCGACGATGTGCGGCTCGCCGCGCTCCGGCGGCTCCGCCAGCCGCAGCTCGCCCGGGCGCAGCCGCTCGTGCAGCGCCCGCTCCGCGCGGGCCGCCGCCAGCAGGTCCGCGAGCGTCCGCACGGGCCGCGTCCACTCCGGCGGCGCCTTGTGCACGGCGATCCGCTCGCCCCGCTCCAGCAGACGCCCGAGCATCTGCTCCTTCAGGTCCATGAACCCCCGCGACGGGACGTGCCGCAACGCCGAGGACTCGATCACGTACGCCCCCGCCGGACGCCCGTCGTGCGTCGCCGCCACCGTCACCGAGGCTCCCGTCGACCCGTGGTGCCCCGCCAGCGCCGCGAACGAGCCCGCGTAGTGCCGGTTCGCCTCGAGCACCAGCACCGGCCCCCGCAGCGCGTGCGACGCGACCGCGTCGCGGATCGCCCCCGCCGGCCCGCGGAACGCGTCGAGTTCCAGCACCACCCGGACCCCCGGACGCTCGCACAGCGGCCGCGGGCAGGAGTGCCCCCCGAGCACGAACACCGGGCGCCCCGCCGTCGCCCCGCTCGCCCCGAGCCGGTCCAGCAGCGCGTCCAGCAGCGTGCGGGACTCCGTCACGCCCAGGTCCAGCGCCGACCGGGCCGCCGCCTGGCTGAGCGGCGACGGGCGCAGCCCCCCGGCGAGCACGCAGCAGCCGCTGATGCCGGCTTCAAGTCCGGAGATGCACACGGGCTCACCTCGCGGCCGGGCCCCTCCCCCGCCCGGCGCTGCCGACGAACGCGCCGCTCACCGCTCGGAGAGCGGGGCGTCGCGGTCGGAGCTGTCGACGGAGGTGTGGCACGGCAGGAAAGAACGTGAAGGAACGGGGCCGAAGCCCCGGAAGAGTCGAAGAAAAGACCGCCGGCCCTTTCGGACGGTGCGGTCCGCTGTTCGCGATGGGCGACAGGGATGGTCGGAGAACTGATCCGCGGCGGGTCGAAGCGGCTGCCGACGCGGCGCTGCGGTTTCGGGTCGAGCGGATTCTCGGATGCGACTCACAACAAACGCGCCGCGCGCAGGTGCGGAACCCCTGCCCCGGTTCGGGCGGTCAGGGCTTCGCAGCCTCGCCGCCCTCAGTCGACAGACGCTCGCGGATGTACGCCTGCTCCGCGGCCCGGCGGTTGCGGATGCCGGGGTCCACCCGGAGCACTTGGTCCAGCGCCGCGCGAGCCCGCTCGAAGTTCCGCCCGGGACCGTGCCAGCGGAGCTGCCCGTCCGAGCTGATGATCGCGATGTACGGCAGGGACGGGCCCCAGCTGCCGCTCTGCGGCTGCACCCCCAGCGCGTTCAGCAGCTCGCTCATCGCCCCCCGGTTGTTCCGGCCACCCTCGACGATCTTGTCCTTGAAGAGGATGTGACGCCGCTCCGCGGCCCGCTGGAACTCGATGAACGCCGCGTCCCGCTCGGCCGTGTCCATCGCCTTGCCGGACTGATCGCGCCGGTCGTCCGGCCAGGCGCTCATCACCCCCACCACCAGGATGTCGCGCTCGTACGCGTCCTGGAGCTGGTCCGCCATGCGCATCATCGGGTCGTACGAGCTGCGCAGCATCGGCGTCCAGAAGTACAGCACCGTCGCCCGCCCCGCCCGCGGCGCCACCCGCCCCTGCCGGTCGTGGAACTCCGGGAGCGGGAAGGCCCGCGGGATCTTCTGCCCCTCGTCGTTGCG
This sequence comes from uncultured Phycisphaeraceae bacterium, assembly GCA_964389385.1. Taxonomy (GTDB): domain Bacteria; phylum Planctomycetota; class Phycisphaerae; order Phycisphaerales; family UBA1924; genus CAYMFP01. The sequence goes on from CAYMFP010000015.1 coordinate 17,977, forward strand.
CCCGCGTGATTCGACCCTCGGAGGCGTCGGCCAGGCCGCACGCTCGTACTCCCGCGCCGTCGGCTCCGTGAACGGGATCTCGGGGAGGTTGGTCAGGCTCAGGTCCTCGCGGATCGCACGCGTGCGCCGCGCCTCGGCCTCGAGACGGGCCTTCTCCGCCGCGAGCCGGGCCTGGATGCCCGCCGCCGACTCGGCGTCCTCCGCGAGCAGCACCCGCGCCCCCTCCTCGACCGAGGTCGTCTGCACGTCCGCGAACCGGATCTGCCCCGCCCGATCGATGAGATAGAAGTCCGGATCCTGGTCGACCTGCAACGCCGCCCGCAGCTTGCCCCCGGCGTCCACGGCCATCGGGAACGTCGCCTTCCGGCGCTCCGCGAACGGCGCGATCCCCTCCGTCGCCTGCTCCGGATGCACCCCGATCACGAGCAGCCCCTCTTCGGCGTGCCGCTCGTGCAGCCGCTGCGCCACCGCCACCGCCGCGTTCGACGCCGGCACCCAGTTCGCCCAGGTGAAGATCACCACCGGACGACCGGCGAGGTCCGCGGCCGTGAGCCGCTCCGAGTTCGACCACGACGTCAGGCCCTCGATCAGGGAGGCGTCGAACTTGGTCAACTCCATCGCGTCCATCGCCGCCCGGTGCGAACCCACGCCCTCGCGGACGACGGTGTCCTGCCCCGCGGCGGACAGACCGACCGCGGAGAGCACCCCCGCGGCGACGAGCAGACGGCCGGTGCGACCGAGCAGATGGCGGACATCGCGCATGACTTCTCCCAAGATCCGGGCCCGCCGGCGCGGGCCAACCCCTTCTCGCGGACGTGCAACTCCCCGACCGGGCAGAACGCCCGACCCTCGATCTGCACCACAGTGTACCGGATGCCCAACGCAGCGCCGGCGCGAGTCATGCCTCAACCTACGCCGCCCGGCCCCAGCCGGTGCAGCGCGATGGCCGCGGAAACCGCCAGATTGAGTGAATCGGCCCCGGGACGCATCGGGATCGTGACCCGCCGGTCGGCCAAAGCGAGCGCCGCGGGGGTCAGCCCCGGGCCTTCCGCCCCGAGCAGCAGGCAACGCCGCCGCGGCGGTTCCGCCGCGATCACGTCCAACGACTCCGCTCCCTCCGCCGGCGTGAGCCCGACCACCTCGAAACCAGCGCGGCGCACGTTCTCCAGCCCGTCCGGCCAGGGCTCCAGCGTCGCGAACGGCACCTCCAGCGCGTGCCCCATCGAAACCCGCAGCGACTTGCGATAGAGCGGATCGCAGGACCGCGGGCTCAGCAGGACCGCGGCCGGGCGCTCCGGCGGGTCGTGGGCCAGGCACGAGCACGACCGGAAGATCGAGCCGACGTTGTCGTGGTTCGCCGAATCCTCCAGCGCCACGATCGTGCGGGCGCTCGCCAGCAGTTCGTCCCCCGCGGGCGGACGGCGGACCTCCCCCACCGCCAGGATCCCCCGGTGGATGTCGAACCCGACGATCCGGTTCATGATCCGCCGGTCGGCCGTGTACACCGGCACCCCCTCGTCCAGCAGGGCGAGGTCTTCCTCGATCTGCGGGAGCGCCTCCGGACGCACGAGCAGCGACCGGACCCCGTACGTCGGGCGCCCGGTCCGAGAAGCCCGGACGAGGCGGGAGAGGACGAGGCGTCCCTCGGCCATGAAGAGCCCGCCGGGCATGCCCGTGCCGGTGGCGTCCGGGGCGTCGGGGGCGAGGTGCCGGGCCCGGAGGTGGGCGTCGCGCTGGTTCAGATAGTCGGCGAGGCGGGGATCGTCGGGGTCGTCCAGGGGGATCACTCGGGGCATGGACGGGCATTCAAGCCCCGCTTCCCATCCTCCGCCCCCCCCCCCCCCCCCCCCCCCCCCCCCCCCCCCCCACCCAACCCAACCCCGCTTCCTCCCACTCCACCCCGCCGTTTCCCCCTGTCCCAACCGTTCCATCCGCACCGGCGGCCCCGGAACCGGGCATCGATCCGAAGCCGCCGCGTCCGCCGACCGATTCTCCTACTCTGGTTGCCCCACCCCGAGCCGCCCATGCCCCGCCGCGCCGGCCCCTACGGAGATCCTCGATGAGCCCTGGAGAGACCCGTGGCGTTTGAGTGGTGGCACGCCCTGGTGCTCGGCGTGGTCGAGGGGATCACGGAGTTCCTGCCCATCTCCTCCACCGGGCACCTCATCCTCGCGTCGAGCCTGATGGGGCTCGACCGGGAGGAGGACCTCGCGGGCGCGGTCAACGCGTTCAACATCGTCATCCAGGGCGGGGCGATCCTCGCGGTGCTCGGGCTCTACTGGCGGCGGGTGCGGCAGATGCTGCTCGGCCTGATCGGGCGCGACCCGGGCGGGCTGCGCCTGCTCGTCTGCCTGATCGTGGCGTTCCTCCCGGCCGCGGTGCTCGGGTTGAAGTTCAACGAGTGGATCGAGGAACGGCTCTTCCTGGCCGAGCCGGTGCTGACGGCGCTGGCCGTCGGCGGCGTGTACATGATCGTGCTCGACCGCCTGGTCGTCCGCCGGATGCGGCGGGAAGACGCGGCTGCGCAGATGGCGGATGGCAGAGGGGCAGAGGGCAGAGCGGAGACTCGGTCGGCCGGAGGGGCGGGGGGCACGACGGGCGAGGGGTGGAACGGCCCGGACGGGTTCGACCCGCACGACGTCACGACGCTGCGGCTCTGGCAGGCCCTGGCCATCGGCCTGATGCAGTGCATCGCGATGTGGCCCGGCACGAGCCGGAGCATGATGACGATCACCGGGGGCGTGCTGGTGGGGCTGCGCCCCAAGCAGGCCGCGGAGTTCAGCTTCCTGCTCGGGCTGCCGACGCTCGGCGGGGCGTGCGTGTACAAGCTGTACAAGAACACGTCGGCGACGGGCGCCGCGGCGGAGGCGAACATCTTCGCCTCGCTGGGGTGGACGGCGGTGCTGATCGGGACGGCGGCGGCGATGATCTCGGCCGCGCTGGCCGTGCGGTGGCTGGTCGGCTTCCTGAACCGGAACGGGCTCGAAGCCTTCGGGTGGTACCGCCTGGCGCTGGCGGCGGTGCTCGGCGGGCTGATCTGGGGCGGGGTGGTGCAGATCGGGCCGGAGCGGCCGAACCCGGCGGGGGAGGAACTCCCCGGCGCCGCGGCGGTCGGCGCCCCGGCGGAGCACGCCCGGGCGGAGTGAGACGGACCGCGCCGCCCGCCCTGCCACCCGGGCGCAGGACGCCGGACGACGGCTCACGCGAGGCCCGGAGAACTCCGATCCAGCGTGTACGATCCCGCACTCCAGGCGGCGCCCCCACCATGCCCGACCAGCCCACGCCCCCCACGAGCTTCCCGAAGGACCGGATCAGCGTGGTGCTGCTGGAGGGCGTGCACGACGCGGCGGCGCGGCTCTTCGAGGCGGAGACGTTCAGCGTCCGCCGGGAGAAGAAGGCGCTCGCGGGGGAGGACCTGCTGGAGGCCGTGCGGGGCGCCCACGTGCTCGGCATCCGCTCGAAGACGCAGATCGACGCGGGGGTGCTCGCCGCGGCGGGACGGCTGCTCTGCGTCGGGTGCTTCTGCATCGGCACGAACCAGGTGGACCTGCGGACGGCGAAGCTCGCGGGCATCCCGGTCTTCAACGCGCCGTTCAGCAACACGCGCAGCGTGGCGGAGCTGACGGTCGCGGAGATCGTCATGCTGCACCGCCGCCTGGGCGACCGCGTGCGGCAGATGCACGCCGGAGAGTGGGATAAGTCCGCGGCCGGGGCGCACGAGATCCGCGGGCGCACGCTCGGCATCGTCGGCTACGGGCACATCGGCACGCAGGTGAGCATCCTGGCCGAAGCGCTCGGGATGCGGGTGGTCTACTACGACCTGACGGCCAAGCTGCCGCTGGGGAACGCGCGGGCGTGCGGGACGCTGGAGGAGCTGCTGGAGGTCTCGGACGTCGTGACGCTGCACGTGCCGGAGGACCGGACGACGCGCGGCATGCTCGGCGCCGAGCAGATCCGGCGGATGAAGCCCGGCGCCTTCCTGATCAACAACGCGCGGGGCACGGTGGTGGACGTGCCGGCGCTGGCCGCGGCGCTGCGCGAGGGGCGGCTCGGCGGGGCGGCGATGGACGTCTTCCCGGACGAGCCGAAGGGCGCGGACGAGCCGTTCGAGAGCGAGCTGCGCGGGCTGGCGAACGTGATCCTCACGCCGCACATCGGCGGGAGCACGGCCGAGGCGCAGGAGAACATCGGGCTGGAGGTCGCGGGGAAGCTGATCCGGTTCGTGAACAACGGCTCGACGGCCGGGGCGGTGAACGTGCCGCAGGTGGACCTGCCCGCCCAGCCGCGGCGGACCGACGGGGCGGGGACGGCGCAGCGCCAGCACCGCGTGCTGCACTTTCATAAGAACGTGCCGGGCGTGCTGAGCGGGCTGCACCGGATCATCAGCGATCTGGGGATCAACGTCGTCGGCGAGTACCTGCAGACGGACCCGGAGGTGGGGTACGTGGTGCTGGACGTCGATCCCTCGAACGGGAACGAGCTGAAGGAACGGCTGGACGGCGTCCGAGAGACGATCCGGACGCGGATCCTGTGGTGAGGAGGGAAGCGTGGGAGCGGTCGGGCGAGGGCATCGGACGTGAACCGTTATCGGGCGACCGCCGTTCCGCTAGATTGGCAGCATGACGAAGGAGACGAGGACGTGCGCCGCCTGCGTCAGCGCCGGGTTGGGCATGCTGTCTCTCGCCGTCCCCGCGGCCGCGCAGCCGGAGTACCGGGTGCGGGCGGTGGCGGAGTTCGGC
>CAYMFP010000016.1:0-19248 GCA_964389385.1 uncultured Phycisphaeraceae bacterium
GGTGGGGTGGACAAAAAGAAGCACGGCCCGCGTCCCTGCGGGCCGTGCTCCGTTCGCTGGACGCCGTCGTGGCGTCCGGTTCCCTCGCCTCCAGCGCCCGGGTGTCCCGGCGGTGGGGGTGGTTCGTCGCCGCGAGGGGCGTTTCAGTGGACGAGGTTGGTCACGTTCTCGATCGCGTCGACCACCTGGCGGATCTGGAACGGCTTCTTGAGGAACCCGTCGAACCCGGCCGCCCGGAGGCTCTGGGCCTGCCCGTCGGTGAGCTTGCCGGACATCGCGATGATCCGGGTCATCGCGAGGTTGTCCGACTCCCGGACGAGCTTGGCGACCCCGCGGGTGTCCCCTTCGCCCAGGTGGATGTCCAGCAGGATGACCTGGGGGCGGAACCGCTCGCACTCCAGCCCGGCCTGGAAGCCGTTGCTGGCGCTGCGCACCTCGTAGCTCGTCTGCTCGCTGAGCACCCGCTGGAGGACCTCGCAGATCTCCGGCTCGTCGTCCACGATCAGCACCCGGGTGTTGCCGGAGGCGACCCCGTCCATGGGGATGCCGTGGGCCCGCATGAACCGGTACAGCTCGTTGAGCGGGATCCGGCGGTCCTTCGAGCCGGGGATCCGATAACCCTTCAACTGCCCCGAGTCGAACCACTTGGACACCGTCCGTGGCGCGACGTTGCAGAGCTTGGCGACTTCCCCGGTGGTGAGCACGTCCTTCTCGACCGGCATGGGTCCGCACCTCTTTGCGTCTTGAGGCAGGCACGGCCCCGGCTCTCCGACCGGCCCGGCGTCCTGCGGTGACTCCATCGGGTCGGGAAGGACCGATCTTGACGTCCGCAACGGTCCCGAAATGCGCACGGGCGGTGGGCGGGCCGCCGGATCGCGGGGGAAGTCGGCCATTGGTGCGGAACCGTCCCGGCGGCGGGCTAAACTCGCCCCGGATCGGGAGGTGTCCGGGTGCCGCGCCGGCGGCGTCCGTCGTTCGCCCCCTCGATTGACACCCCGCGCCGGCACGGGGTACATTGCCCGCCACGCTCCGCCCCGGAGCCGGGATCCCCGCTCGCCGCCGTCCCCAGGGCGGCGTCCGCGCCGCCGCCCGCCCCGGAACGCGACGGACGTCCAGAGCCACAGGACGCGCCGGGCCCCGCCCGCCGCGGCGCCAGCCGCACCGGTCCGCCCGGACCGCTCCAGGAGACCATTGTGACCGACACCCGTACCCGCACCGCTCGCCTGCTGATCGCCGCGGCCGCCACCGCCACCGCCTCCTTCGCCCTCTCGAGCCCGGCGGCCGCCCAGAGCGGCAGCCAGCGTGGCGGCCAGAACGGGGCCCGGAGCGGGCAGCCGGCCGCGCAGACCGCCGATCAGTCTTCCGAGCAGGTCCTCCGCGATTTCATCCACTTCATCTTCGTCGCCCGGTACGACGTAGCCGCGGGGCTCGGCGAGGAGCTCCTGGCCCGCGGTCTGGACCCGATCGAGTTCGTCCGCCTGATCGAGGGGTCCGGGCAGGCCGAGCGGTTCGGGCGGGCCGTGGCCGAGGCTCAGCGCATCCGGGGGCTCGAGGAGATCGCGTCCGAGCTGTCGCAGATGTACCGGGCCGGCAAGCTCGCCATGGCCCGCGATCCGGAGGAGATCGCCCGGAACATCGCGCTGCTGACGGACGGGCCCCTGCTCGGGCGTCAGCTCGCCCGCGAGCGTCTCGCCGCGGCCGGCGAGTACGCCATGCCGCAGCTGCTCCAGGCGTTCCTGGGGCGCGAGAACGCGGCCCGCCGGGCGGCGGTGCAGCAGGTGCTCATCAGCATGGGGCGGCACGCGGTCGTCCCGCTCTCGGTCGCGCTCCCCGGGCTGCCGGAGGCCGACCAGGAGCAGGTGCTCAACGTCCTCGCCCGGATCGAGTACCCGGCGAGCATCCCGTACATCGCCGAGCTGCGGCAGCGGACGGGCAGCGCGTCGGTCCGTCGGGCGGCCGAGCAGGCCCTTTCGAGCCTGGGCGCTCCGGACGCGCCGGTCCCCGCCCTGTACGGGCGTCTGGCGGAGGAGTACTACGCCGAGCCCCTCCACCTCACGAGCTTCCCGCAGGACGAGTACCAGCTCCTCTGGACGTTCGACGCGGGCGGGGCGAGCCCGCTGCAGATGACGCCGGTCTTGACGGAGGTCTACCACGAGGCGATGTCGATGCGCCTCGCCGAGCGGGCGCTCGGGCTGGACCCCCAGAACCCGGAGACCATCGCCCTCTGGATCGCCGGCAACTTCTCCCGCGAGATCGACTCGCCGGAGGGGTACGACAACCCCGCCTACCCCGCGGACCGCCGCGACGCGAACTACTTCGCCACCGCCGCGGGCACCGACATCTCCCAGCGCGTCCTCCGCCGCGGGCTCGACACGCAGGACACGCCGCTCGTCCGCCGGGCCCTGGCCGCGATCGAGCCCACGGCCGGCGCGTCGGCCCTGCTCCAGCGCGATGCGGACGGGCGTCAGCCGCTCGTGGAGGCCCTGGCCTACCCGGACCGCCGCGTGCAGTACGAGAGCGCCCTGGCGATCGGGCGGTCGGAGCCGGGCGAGGCGTTCGAGGGGGCCGAACGCGTCGTCCCGCTGCTCGCGGGCGCGATCCGCGACGCCGGCTCCCGCTACGCGGTCGTCCTGACCGCCGACCGCGAGGAGTACACCCGGCTGCAGACGCTGCTGGAGGCGCAGGGGTACACCGTCCTGCCCCCGGCGAACCGCGGCCTCGCCGACCTCGCCGGGCCGATCGCCCAGGCGCCGGGGATCGACCTCGTCGTCACGAGCCTCTCCGGCGCCCGCACCCGCGAGACGGTCGAGCAGGTGCGCGCCGACCCGCGGCTCCGCGTCGCGCCCGTCCTGGCGCTCGTCGAGCCGGCCGACCAGGCCGAGATCCAGCGCGTGTACGGGCGTGACCGCACCGTCGCCGTCCGGCGTCCGGCGATCGCGGAGGACCAGCTCGCCGCCGCGGTGGCGGAGGTCGTGGAGCGGGCGGCGGGCGGCGCGATCTCGGAGGAGGAGGCCCAGCAGTACGCCGACCGGGCGCTGGACGTGCTGCGGGACCTCGCCCTCTCGGGCGCCAGCGTGCTCGACGTGAGCGACGCGGCGCAGCAGCTCATCGCGGCGCTGGACGACCGCACCGGCGAGACGCGGCTCCGCGTGGCGGACGTGCTCGCCCGCATCGGCCAGCCGCGGGCCCAGCAGGCGATCGCCGAGGCGGCGATCCGCGCCGCGGGCGAGGAGCGGCTCGCGCTGCTGGAGAAGGTGGCCGACTCCGCCAAGCGGTTCGGCAACCAGCTCCAGTCGCGGCAGGTGACGCGCCTCGTCGAACTCGCCGAGGCCCAAGACCTGGCGACGGCCACCGCCGCGGCCGCGGCGCTCGGCGCCCTGGGGCTGCCGAACGAGCGCATCGTCCCGCTGATCCTGAGCGGCCGGGAGGCGGCGCCCGCTCGCGTCTCCCGCGACTGACCGCGGCGCTCGGCATCGACCTTCGCTCATGAACAGGCGGGCCCTCCGGGGCCCGCCTTTTTCGTGCGCCCGTTCCGGGGCCGGGCGCCGCGTCCCGCCGATGCCCGGCCCACCCCTCCGCGCGCATGCGTCTGCGCCCCCGGGGCTTGCGCCGGGGGCCCGGGTCCGGGGCGACGCCCCGGGATCCGGAGGGGTGGGCGTGCCCATAACGCGTGTTTCCCGAGCCCCCCAGCCGGCACGCGATCCCCAGGCGGCACAGTCGGATCGCTTCCCCCGCCTCGCCCCGTCTCGCACGTCAACGCACCCCGTGCGCGCCGTCGATGCATCGGCACCCCCGCGGTGCTCCGCGCGGAGCCGGGGGAACGGCGAGTCATCACCGTCCACACGGCTCCGGTCGGCATCCGGGCGCGGGACGGAACGGATCACGCGTGTCTCACCAGCTGGAAGGAGTCGCGACCATGAGTGTTCGTCGCAGCATTCGCAAGGGCTTCACCCTTGTGGAAATCCTGATCGTCGTCGTCATCCTGGGCATCCTGGCGGCGATCGTCGTCCCGCAGTTCGCCAGCGCGTCGAACGACGCGAAGAGCGGCAACATGCTGAGCCAGGTCCAGACGCTCGAGAATCAGTTCGAGCTCTGGCGGGCCCGCCACGGCACGTACCCCGACCTCGCCACCGACGGCTGGGGCGACAAGGAGACGCCCGGCACGATGATCGGCGACGGCTACATCAAGTCCGCGCCGGTGAACCCCCTGACCGGGGGTTCGGACCCCGCCGACGACTGGGGCTACGACCGGACCGACGGCACCCTGACGCCGGCCCTGGGCGACTACGACGACGAGTACAACTGGGATCCGGACAAGGGCCTCGTCAAGGACGATGGCGAGTAATCCCGGCGAGCTTCTGCGGCCGCCCGCCCCGACCGGGGCGGGCTGGTCTTGATCTGCGGGTTCCGCGTCGGAGGAGGATGCCATGGGCGGTCGCGTGCGTGCTCGTGTTCGGTTCCCGAAGGCGGGCGTGCGTCGCGGCTTCACGCTGATCGAGGTCCTCATCGTCGTGGTGATCCTGGGGATCCTCGCGGCGATGGTCGTGCCGGCCTTCAGCAGCGCGGCCGAGGAGGCCCAGATCAGCGCCACGCAGACGGAACTCGCCCGCCTGGAGCGGGCGCTCGAGGTCTTCCGCACCCGGAACGAGAACCGCGTGCCGGTGCTGACGGACGGCTCGCTCCCGGAACTCGTCAGCACGGGCGAGTACCTGGCGAAGGTGCCCCGGAACTCCTGGGTCGGCGGGGAGAACGCCACGCTGGTCGTCGCGGGCAGCGGCCCGGACAGCGCGTGGCACGCCGAGTACGGGTGGATCTACGACCAGGAGAGCGGGAGCGTCTGGGCCGCGGCGTTCGACGCCGAGGGCCGCCCGCACCCGAAGCCCTGACCCCGCCCCCGGACCGCGGAGCCGCCATGCACCGTCGCGCGTACACCCTGGTCGAGATCCTGATCGTCGTCGCCATCCTCGCGCTCGCGGGGGCGATGGTGGTGCCGGCGCTGAGCAGCGTGCACGTGCTCCGCGTGCAGGCGGCGGTGCGCACGGTGGTGGCCGACATCACCTACGCGCAGTCCAACGCCCTCGCCTTCCAGGAGCCCCGGGCGATCGTCTTCGACGAGGAGAGCAACGGGTACGTCCTGGTCGAGGTGCCCGGCGACGTCGTCGATCCGATCAACAGCGCCGTGTACGACCCCCGCGGGCCGGGCCAGCGCTACGCGGTGGACTTCACCCTCCCGCACTTCGCCGGCAGCCGCATCGCGAACGTGAACTTCGACGGCGAGAGCACGCTGATCTTCGACGCCCTCGGCGGGCCGGTGCGCCGCCCGGGGTCCGACGAGCCCGGATCCGGCGGCAGCCTCGACGTCGTCGGCAGCATGTCGACGTTCCGCATCCGCGTCGCCCCGTTCACCGGCCGCGTGACGGTCGAGGAGCTGGAGGCGGCGCCGGAGGACCCCGAGGCCGAGCCGGACGCCTGAGCCGTCGCTCCCGCCCGCGCAGAACGAACGTCCGCCGGCGCTTATCGGGCGCCGGCGTGTGTTTTTGCTTGCCCCGCGCCGCCCCGCGCGCATGCTGTTGCCGGGGGGAGCAGCGTCCGGGGTGGGCCGATACCGGAGGCCGAGCATGCGCAGCGGAGCACGGAACTCGAAGGGGCCCCGGGCGTTCGGGCGGTTCGCCCGGGTGGCGCCCGTCCTGGCGCTGACGGCGATCGCGGGGCTGCTCCTGTGGAGCAAGCTCAAGATGGTCGCCAACCTGCCGCGCACGGCGTACGCCGAGCCGAGGCTCACGACGCAGGGCGACGGCGAGGAGCCCGCCGACCGTTCCTCAGAGGGCGAGACGCCTTCCGATCGAGACGCCCCGGCCCCGATGGCCCGCTGAGCCCCGCCCGGCCCGCCGTGGGCCGGCCCGCCGCAGAGCACCCGATCCGAACGCCCCGCAACGCGGGGCGTTTTTCGTGCGCCCGGTGCGGGCGGCGGGCTATCGGCCCCTGTCGGTCGGCCTGTGCAGGCTGGGGCGGCCCGGCAAGGGCGCCGCCGCGAGCCCCGACGCAAAGCCCCCAACCCCGCGCGTCGACAAACCCGACGCATCTCCCCGTCGCGTCAGGCAGTTGCGCCTGCGGAGACAGACGAGGGTTCGACCGGGGGCCGCCGCCCGCCGGAGGGAAGGACCAGCAGCATGTCGTTCAGCAAGCAGGGAAATCAGGACCTTCGCGGCGACCTCCGGACGCTGCGCCTGACGGCGTGCGCCCTCGTCACCGCCGCCGGGACCACCGCCGCGGTCGGGCAGGACGCGGGGCTCGCCGCGCTCGCCGGGCTCGCGGGAGGGAACGGGGCGCCGGCCGCGCCGGCCCCGGTCGATACGGACCGCTTCGCCGGCAGCGTGAACGTGAACGAGTTCGACCTCGTGGACCTGCACGTGAGCAGCGAGGACATCCGCGCGGTGCTGCAGCTGCTGAGCATGCAGAGCGAGCGGAACATCCTCGTCAGCCCGAGCGTGCAGGCGACGATCTCCGCCGACCTCTACGGCGTGACGTTCTACGAGGCGCTCGACGCGATCCTCTCGATCAACGGCTTCCGCTACGTCGAGCGGGGCAACTTCATCTACGTCTTCACGAACAACGAGATCGCGCAGATGGAGCAGGAGACCCGCCAGCTCCAGACCCGCGTCATCACCCTGAACTACCTGAACGCCGGCGACGCCCGGCGGTTCCTCGAGCCGCTGCTCAGCGACAAGGGCTCGATCACGATCCAGGCCGACACCAGCCCGAGCTTCTCGATCGGCGAGTCGGGCCCGGTCGGCGGCGACTCGTACGTCCACGACGCGACGCTGGTGCTGCGGGACCTGCCCGAGAACATCGAGGAGATCCTGCGCGTCGCCCGCGAGATCGACACCCGCCCCGTGCAGGTGCTCGTGGAGTCGACGATCCTCCAGGCCCGCCTGAACGAGGCGAACGCCTTCGGCGTCGACTTCGCCATCATCGGCGACATGGACTTCCTCGACTTCTTCGGCGAGGGCGCGGGCGGGCCGCTCGGCGTCGTCAACGGGCTCATCCGCGGCACGGGCGAGACGACCGGGGGCGCCACCGTCCCGGCGACCGGCGCCGACGGCAACGGGCGGGCGGTCTCCTCGACGGTCGGCAACACCTCCAGCGCCGGCGGCTTCAAGGCCGGCGTCGTCTCGGGCGACGTGGCGGTCTTCCTCCGCCTGCTCGACGAGGTGACGGACACGACGGTCGTCAGCAACCCGAAGATCCTGACCCTGAACCGCCAGCCCGCGCAGGTGCTCGTGGGCACGAAGGTGGGCTACCTCTCGACGCAGGTCACCGAGACGTCGACGATCCAGACGGTCGAGTTCCTCGACACGGGCACGTCGCTCCAGGTGCGTCCGTTCGTCATGCAGGACGGGCTGATCCGCATGGAGCTGCGCCCGAAGGTCTCGAGCTTCTCGCCGCGGGACGTCACCACCTCCGAGGGCCACGTCGTCTCCATCCCCGACGAGAACACGAACGAGCTGGTCACGAACGTGATGGTCCGCGACGGGCAGACCGTGGTCCTCGGCGGCCTGTTCACCGAGAGCACCACCGCGACGCGCCGCCAGGTGCCCTTCCTCGGCGACATCCCCGTCGTCGGCGCCGCCTTCCGCGGGCACGACGACGAGACCGTCCGCTCCGAGATCATCTTCCTGGTCACCCCGTCGATCGTGAACGACCAGATCCTCACGGCCCAGGGCTCGCGGGCGGCGGAGTACATCGAGGCCTCCCGCGTCGGCGCCCGCCAGGGGCTCCTCCCGTGGAGCCGCGACCGCCGCGTCTCGCGCCTGCTGATCGAGGCGCGCCGCGCCGCCGAGGACGGGGACGTGGAGCGGGCGAACTTCAAGATCCAGCGGGCCATCGCCCTCGCCCCGACCGCGACGGACGCCATCCGCCTCCGCGAGGAACTCACCGGCACCGACGTCGGCTTCCCGAGCCGCAGCTTCCTCGAGGACGTGCTCTGGAACGAGCTCGAGGCCTTCCCGACCGCTCCGGGCGCGTCCGCCGAGCCGGCCCCGGGCGCGGAGCTTTCCGCGACGGTGAGCGAGGTCGAGCCCGTCCCGGCCGCGGAGCCCGTCGGCTTCTCCCTCGCCGGGGCCGAGCCGGAGGCGCAGGCGTCCTCCGTGCCGCCGACGCTGGAGGAGGCCGCGGCCGTGATCGAGTCGCTCGGGCTGGGGTGGTCGCTCGGCGAGCGGTTCCCCTTCATCGACCCGGCCGAGTTCGTCGGCTGGGAGCAGCAGATGGAGCCGAGCCCGGAGACGGCGTTCGGCGAGCCCTCGGACGAGGTCTGGCCGCCGATGGCGACGCCGTGGCGCGAGGGGTTCGGCCCGTCCGACCCGCTCGGCACGCTCTGGACGATCGAGCACGACCTGGGCGCGACGGTGACCTCCGTCCCGACCGACACCGAGTGATCCCGCAGACCACGCCCGGCGGCGCCCGCAGGCGCCGCCGGGCTTTGCCCAGCCCCGAGGGGCGCGCGCCCCCCAACCGGAGATCAGCCGCGATGCACGCCCGCCTGCCCATGCGCACCCCCGCCCGACTCCGCCTCGCCGCCGGGCTCGCGGCCGGGCTCGCCCTCGCGGTCGCCGCCACCGGCTGCGGATCGCAGGGCAAGTACACCCGGCAGCAGGTCAGCCTGGCCGAGAAGAAGATGTCGGTGATGAAGTCGGCGACGGAGTGGGAGATGGGCCGCCAGGCCTTCCTCGCCGGCGACCTCGACAAGGCGATGAAGAAGGTCGAGGCGTCGCTGGCGATCAACGACTCGGTCGCCAAGAGCCACGTCCTCAAGGCCCGCATCCTGATCGAGCGGGGGCAGATGGGCGAGGCGCTCAGCAGCCTCAAGATGGCCCAGACGCTCGAGCCGGACTCGCTCGAGGCGCACTACTACAGCGGCGTCGTCTACGAGCGCCTCGACAAGCCGGAGGACGCGCTGCGCTGCTTCCGCACGGCCGCGGACCTCGACGAGTACGCCTCGCAGTACGCCATCGCGGCCGCGGAGATGCTCGTCGATCTCGGGCGCCTCCAGGAGGCGAAGGACTACCTGGCCACCCGCCCGACGTACGAGCACTCGGCCGGGATCCGCCAGACGCTCGGGCACATCGCGATGATCGAGGGCGACCCGCGGACGGCGGCCGTCCGCTTCGGCGAGGCCCGCCTGCTCAGCCCCGACGACACGGCGATCCTGCTCGACCTGGTGCATGCGCAGATCGCCGCGGGGCAGCACCGCGAGGCCGAGTCGAACCTCAACGTGCTCCTGCGCGACCCGAGCATGGAGGGACGCCGCGACCTGCGGCTGCTCCGCGCCCGCTGCCTGACGCGGCTCGAGCGCCCGGTGGACGCCCGCGACATCTACGCCCAGCTCGTCAAGGGGGACGAGGGGGCCTCCGACGTCGCGGCCTGGATCGGGCTCGCGGAGACGAGCTACGCGATCGGGGACGACTCCGGCGCCCGCAAGGCGGCCTCGCGCGTGGTCGCGCTCGCCCCGGACCGCGCGGAGGGGCACGCGGTCGTCGCGCTGGTGGAACGCCGGGCGGGCGAGCCCGCCAAGGCGCTCGCCGCGGCCGAGCGGGCGATCAAGGCCCGCCCCGCCATGCCGACGCTCTGGGTGCTGCGCGGGGTGCTCCTCGGCGACCTGAACCGCTACAACGAGGCCCGGGCGGCGATCGCCCACGCGGCGAAGCTCGACCCCGACAACCCGCACATCGCGCGGGCGCTGCGGGTCGAGTCCCCCCTGGCGAACGTGCCGACCGACTGACCGGCGCGGGCCGGCGCGCAAGCGCCGGCCCGTCTTACTCCCTCGCCGGCCCCCGCACCCCGTTCCGGGCCCGGCGAACTCCGTGCGCGTGCAACCGCGGAAAGTTTCCGCGCCCGATCGAGCGTCCGCGCCGGCCGCCCGAGGCGAAACCGTTCTCCCTGGTGATGCAGACACCGGAGACGGAGACCGCCCCCGACGCCCTGATCCGCCCTCCGGCGGAAGCGCCCGCGATGCCCCCGCCCGAGCGGTGGCGGCCGGCGGACGAGCGGCCGGACCCCGACGACGAGGAGTTGTTCCCGCGCCTGCCCGAGCCTCTGCTGGAGGACGTGGCGCGCCAGGCCGTCTGCCGCGAGTTCGCGGCGGGCGAGGTCCTCTTCCAGCAGGGCGAGCCGGAAGCGCCGTTCTTCGTGGTCGAGAGCGGGCGGGTGGTCTTCTTCGACCGCAACCGCAGCGACGGGCCGGGCGTGTACTTCGCCGAGAGCGGCGCGGGGACGTTCGTCGGCGACACCGCCAACTTCACCGGCGAGCCGACGGTGATCGAGTGCCGGGCGATCGAGCCGACGCGCGTGCTCGAACTCACCGGCGAGCAGCTGCGGACGCTCGTCGCCAACCACGCCGACGCGGGCGACCTGATCCTCCGCACGCTCATGGCCCGCCGCGCGTGGGGGGAGGGGCACGGGTACGGGCAGCTCCAGGTCATCGGGCCGATGTCGCGCCCGGAGACGCTCCGCCTCCGCGAGTTCCTCGGGCGCAACCAGGTCCCCTTCAACTGCCGGGACACGGAGGAGGACGCGGCGACCGCCGGGCTGCTCCGCCGGCTCGGCGTGCGGGAGGAGCAGACGCCGCTCCTGCTCGCCGCGGGGCGCATCCACCGGAACCCGTCGATCGCGGACGTCGCCCGCGGGCTCGGGCTCTGCCCGGACCTGGACGACGAGCCGTACGACATCACCGTCGTGGGGGGCGGTCCGGGCGGCCTCGCGGCCGCGGTCTACGCGGCGAGCGAGGGCCTCCGCACGCTCCTGCTCGAGGCCTCCGCCCCCGGCGGGCAGGCCGGGACGAGCAGCAAGATCGAGAACTACCTCGGCTTCACCACCGGCATCTCCGGCGCCGAGCTGACGCGCCAGGCGGTGCTGCAGGCCCGCAAGTTCGGGGTCACGATCTCGACGCCCACGGCCGTGAACCGCATCGACTGCACGGGCGACGTGAAGACGCTCCGCCTCGACGACGGGCGGTCCGTCAGGGCGCGGGTGGTGGTGCTCGCGACCGGCGCGGAATACCGCCGGCTGGGGGCCCGGGGGTGCGACCGGCTCGAGGGGATGGGCGTCTACTACGCGGCGGGGCACCTCGAGGCCGAGCACGTCCGCGGGAAGCGGGTCATGGTCGTGGGCGGCGGGAACTCGGCGGGGCAGGCGGCGGTCTTCCTCAGCCAGCGGTGCGAGCACGTGGACCTGGTCATCCGCCGCGAGTCGCTCGAAGAGACGATGTCGCAGTACCTGATCTCGCGCATCGAGGCGGAGGAGAACATCGACCTGCTCGCGCGGGCGGAGGTGGAGGCGCTCGAGGGCCCGGAGGGGGAGCTGGAGGCGGCCGAGATCCGCACGCCGGAGGGGCGCCGCCGCGTGCCGTGCTCGGCCGTGTTCTGCATGATCGGCGCCGAGCCGCGGACGGGGTGGCTCCGCGGGTGCTGCGCCCTCGACGACAGAGGGTTCGTGCTCACGGGGCCGGAGGCGAAGGCGAGCCCGCACTTCGCCGGGCACTGGCCGCTCGACCGCGACCCGTTCCTGCTCGAGACGACGCGCCCGGGCGTGCTGGCGGTGGGGGACGTCCGGGCGGGGTCGGTGAAGCGCGTCGCGGCGGCGGTGGGGGAGGGCTCGATGGTGGTGACGTTCGTGCACCAGATCCTCGGGGCGCAGGCCGTCTGATCGGCCGCCGGCCGGACCGCGCCTCCCGCGGCTCAATAGACTTGCCCGCACCACGAGGAGCACGAGATGCAGAGCACGCCGTCACGCCGCCGTTTCCTCGCCGCCGCCGGTGCGGCCGTCGCCGCGCCGGCGGCCCTCGCCTCCGCCCGCTCGCGGCGGGAGGACGGGCCGGCGCACGCCGCGCCGCGGACGCAGGGCGCCGGCTCGTACGCCTTCCGCGCCGGCGGCGTCGCCTGCCGCCTCGTCTCCGACGGCGGCTTCCCGATGGACCCCGCCCAGATCCTCGGGAAGACGCCGACGCCCGAGGAGCTGGAACGGGCCCGCCGCGAGGCGTTCCTCGACCGGGCGGAGGTCCCGGGGCACGTCAACACGCTGCTCGTCGAGGCGGAAGGCCGGCGGATGCTCGTGGACACCGGGTGCGGCTCCGGCTTCGGCCCGTCGACCGGCCGGCTGCTCGATCATCTCCGGGCGGCGGGCGTGGAGCCGGAGAGCATCGACCTCGTGCTGATCACGCACCTGCACCCGGACCACGCGGGCGGGCTGCTCACGCCCGCGGGCGCCGGCGTCTTTCCGAACGCGACGTTCCTCCTCTCGGAGGCCGAGCGGGAGTTCTGGTCGCGCGGTGAGCCCGATCTCTCGAAGACCGGCGTGCCGGAGGAGTTCCGCCGGAACCTGGTGGGGATGGCCCGCGCGGCGCTCGACGCGATGAACGGACGGCTGGAGACGGTGCGCGGGGGCGAGCGCATCGACGGCTTCGCGGCCGTGGAGATCGTCGACGCCCCCGGGCACACGCCGGGGCACGCCGCGCTGCGCGTCGGCGAGGGGGACGACCGCCTGCTCTACGTGACCGACGCGGTGCACGTGCAGCCGCTGCAGTTCCCGAACCCGGACTGGCACGTCGCCTACGACGCCGATCCGGAGCGGGCCGTGCGGACCCGCCGCGAGATCCTCTCCCGCGCCGCCGAGAGCCGCGAGCGGATCAGCGGGGCGCACCTGCCCTTCCCCGCGCTCGCCCACGTCCGCCGCGAAGGCCGCGGCTTCGGGTACGTGCCGGTGGTCTGGGAGTGGGCGGCGGAGTAGCCGGGACCCCGGCTCAGCCGGGCTCCACCATCAGATCGACAAGCTCCGGCTCCACGCTCGCCCGGCCTCCGAAGGTGCTCAGACCCGGGCGCACGATCGCCTGCACCTTCGCGCCCGGCGGGATCGACTCCGTCCGCTCCGCCCACCGCCACCCGACGATCCGCGCCGCCGGCCCGGCCGGGCCGAGCGGGTGGCCGTCCTCGCGCACCCGCAGCGCCAGGTGTTCGCCGCGTTTGCCGAACGCCTCCGGACGCCCGATGACCCGAAGCCCGCGCAGGCGCACCGCCACCGGCGGGTGGTCCCGACCGAACGGCGCGAGGTTCTGCAGATCCCGCACCACGTCCACGCGCAGCTCGCCCAGCGTCGCCTCCGCGTCGTAGCTCGCCGAGGGCACGAGGTCTCCGGGGGCGATGCAGTCGTTGGCGATCCGCGTGAACGCGTCGACGAACTCCTCGAACCGGTCGCCGTCGAGCCGCAGCCCGGCCGCCATGTCGTGCCCGCCGAACCCGGTGAGCAGGTCGCCGCACGCCTCGAGCGCCGCGTGCAGGCTGAACCCGTCCACCGACCGCCCGCTCCCGCCGAGCCGCACGCTCCCGTCCTCGTCCACCCGCCGGTGCAGCAGGATCGCCGGCCGGCAGTACTTCTCCGCCAGCCGCGAGCAGACGATCCCGACCACCCCCGGGTGCCACGCCTCCCCCGCGAGCACGATCGCCCGCCGCCCCGCGCCCGTCATCCCCGCCGCCTCCGCGGCCGCGCAGGCTTCCTCGTAGATCGCCCGCTCCACCTCGCGCCGGTCGTCGTTCAGCGCGCTCAGCTTCGTCGCGATCTCGATCGCCCGCTCGCCCCGCGCCGTCGTGAACAGCTCGACGGCGTCCTTCGCGTGTCCCAGCCGCCCGCTCGCGTTCAGGCGCGGCGCGAGGCGGAAGCCGACGTCGTCGGCCTTCACCCGCTCGCCGCCCAGCCCGGCCGCGACGACCAGCGTCCGCAGTCCCTCGAACGGCGTCGTCTTGATCCGGTTCAGCCCGAACCGCGCGATCACCCGGTTCTCGCCCACCAGCGGGACCACGTCCGCGATCGTCCCGAGCGAACAGAACGCCAGCAGCTCCACGAGCAGGTCGCGCAGGTCCGCACGCACCCGCTCGCTCCCGCACGCGGCCGTCGCGATCCGCCACGCCAGCTTGTACGCCACCCCCGCCCCGCACAGTTCCCCGAACGGGTAGCGGCTCGCCGGGCGCCGCGGGTGCACCACCGCGTACGCCTCCGGCAGGTCCGCCTCGCTCCGCGGCGGGTTGTGGTGGTCCGTGATGATGAGATCCAGCCCCAGCTCCCGCGCGGCCCGCGCCGGCTCGATCGCCGTGATCCCGCAGTCCACGCTCACCACCACCCGCGCCCCCGAGGCGGCGATCTCCCGCAGCGCCTCCGTGTTCAGCCCGTACCCCTCCTCCAGACGGTGGGGGACGTAGGTGCCGATCTGCCGCGCGCCCGCGTCCGGCGCCACCGCCCGCAGCATGTGGTACAGGATCGCCGTCGCCGTGATCCCGTCCGTGTCGTAGTCCCCGTAGATCACCACCCGCTCGCCCGCGCGCACCGCCGCCAGCAGACGCTCCGCGGCCCGGTCCAGGTCCGGGATCAGCGAGGGATCGTGCAGGTGCCGCAGAGACGGGTTCAGGAACTCGCGAGCCTCCTCCGGGTCCCCCAGCCCACGCGCCGCGAGGACCCGAGCAACCAGATCCCCCTCGCCGGCCGCCTCGCCCCGCGGCGTCCACCGTCGCGTCAGCCCCCGCGCCGGAGCGACGGCGATCACCTCCGCCGGCCCCGCGGCCACGTCAACAACGGCGCTGTTCGGGCGTCCCAGGGTGGCCTCCGTGCCGGCGGCGGGATCGAGCGTGGCGGGGAATCGGTACGGTTGTGGGTCCGCGGGCATCCTGTCTCCGCGGCCATCCTACGTACGACGCGTACGATCCACCGGATCACGTCAGCTTCTCCACTACCCGTCGATGCGTCCGCGGGCGCCGGAGCCAGATATGGTGCATCTCACCAAGATCTACACCCGCACCGGGGATGCCGGAGCCACTGCGCTCGGCGACGGACGCCGCGTTCGCAAAACCAGCGCACGCGTCGAGGCCTACGGCGCTGTCGACGAGGCCAACGCCGCCCTCGGCGTCGCGATCGTCGCCCTCCGCTCGGCGGACACGGCCTCCGACGAGCACGCCGCGTGGAACGAGATCGCGGGGATCCTCGAATCGATCCAGCACGACCTCTTCGACTGCGGCGCCGACCTCTGCACCCCGGCCGCCGAGGACGAGCAGCCCGGCTCGCGCCTGCGCATCACCCCCGAGCAGACCGAGCGGCTCGAACGCCTGATCGACCGCTTCAACGAGCGGCTGGCCCCCCTGAACAGCTTCGTCCTCCCCGGCGGGTCGGCGCCCGCGGCCGCGCTGCACGTCGCCCGCACCGTCGTGCGCCGGGCCGAACGCCTCGCCTTCCGCCTCGCGGAGGAGGAAGAGACCGCCACGCCGGCAGAGCCTTTGCGGTACCTGAACCGGCTCAGCGACCTTCTGTTCGTTCTCTCACGCTCGACGAACCGCGAGGGCGCGGGCGACGTGCTGTGGAAGCCGGGAGCCAACCGCGGACGCGCTGAGGACGGAGGCCGTCGCCCCGCCTGATCCCGCCCCACGGATCCGGCGGGTCCGCGCTCGCCCCGGCTTCCGTTCCGCCCGCGGCGCGGGTACGTTTGTCCTCGACGTCCGGAGCCGATCGCCCGTCTCGCACCCGGAGCCCCGCATCCCCATCGAGCAGGTCAACAACCCGGTCGTGCCCCACGGGTACGGGATCCCCCTCGGCGAGGCCGCCCGTCGGCAGCTCCGCGGACGCCTCCTGCGCTTCGCCGAACTC
Source organism: uncultured Phycisphaeraceae bacterium (assembly GCA_964389385.1). GTDB lineage: Bacteria > Planctomycetota > Phycisphaerae > Phycisphaerales > UBA1924 > CAYMFP01. Next base: position 15,676 of record CAYMFP010000016.1, read on the forward strand.
GCCGGCATCTTCACGCTCTGCCTGCTGCTGTCGCGCTGGATCGCGATCCACTGGCTCGGGCGTCAGCTCCCGGACACGCCCCTCTGGCTCGGCATCGCCAACGACGCCGCCTCGGTCGCCGTCTTCTGGGTCTTCCACACCGTCGTCCGCCGGCTCCCCGCGATCCGCCCGGGCCCGGCGGTGAACACCGCCCTCGCCCTCGTCGCCCTGCTCGGGACGCTCGGCGTCTTCCGACGCTCCCTCGGGCTCGACCCGCAGGGGTACTCGCTGCTCGCGACCGTCCTCGTCGCCCACGCCGCCGGCGCCGCGCTCCTCCCCTGGACGCCGATCCGCACGCAGCTCCCGATCGCCTGGATCGTCGTGGTCAGCGTCGCGAGCCTCCTCCTCCAGGGCCCGCCGGAGCCCTTCGGCGGGGACCTCGGCTTCACCGTCGCCACCGTCCTCATCGGGGTCCCGGGCGTCGTCATCGCCCTGCTCAAGGCCTGGCGGGCGCGCGACCAGTTCACCATCCGCTTCTTCCAGGACCGGCTCCAGGAGGTCCGCCAGGAACTCGTCGACGCCCGCGTCATCCACGAGGGCGCCTTCCCGGTCCCGCGCAACGAGGGCGCCGTCCGCTTCTCCTACGGCTACGAGCCGATGCGCCAGATCGGCGGCGACTACCTCCACGCCCACCTCCACCCCGCGCCCGCGATCGAGGGCGCTCCCCCCGAACGCCGCGAGCACGAGCGCCCCCTCACCGTCGTCTCCCTCGACGTCACCGGGCACGGCATCCCGGCCGCCCTCACCGTCAACCGCCTCCACGGGGAGCTGAGCCGGATCTTCGCCGAGCAGCCCGACGTCCACCCCGGCGAGGCGATGCGCCTGCTCAACAAGTACACCTACCTCACGCTCTCCGGCTACGGCGTCTTCGTCGCCGCGTTCATCCTCCGCGTCGATCCCGCCGAGGGCGTCCTCCGCTACGCCTCCGCCGGCTTCCCGGCGGCCCTCCTCCGCTCGGCCGGCGGCGCGATCGTCGAACTCCCCGCGACCGCCACCGTCCTCGGCGTCCTCGAGCCCGGCGAGTTCGACCCCGCCCAGCAGATCCGCCCCTTCCACGCCGGCGACACCCTCGTCGCCTTCACCGACGGCGCCCCGGAGGCCCGCAGCCGCTCCGGGGCCGACTTCGGCGCCCGCCGCGTCCGGGAACTCGTCGCCGAGGCCCCGCCCGACCAGCCCGGACGTCTCCCCGAGGCGATCCTCCGCGCGGTCGACCGCTTCCGCCACGGCGCCCCGACCGACGACACCCTCGTGTTCGAGGTCTACCGCCCGTTCTCGGCCCCCGCCCCGCCGCGTTCGGATGTCGGGCGACGCTCCGCCCACGCCCGGCCCGCGGAGGCCTTCGCCGCCCCCGCCGGGCACGACGCCTGAGCCGTCCCCGGCCCCCCCGCACCCGCTCCCCGCGCTCCGGGGCCGCGCGACACGCGACCGCCGAGATTCCCAGGCAGCCGCTGCGCGAACTCGGTACCTTCGCGTGGTCAGTCCGTCCCCCGCTCCTGAACGCCATCCGCTTCCGGACCCCCCGTGCAGACCGGACCAGAGACCCAGGAATTCCGGGCCGAGTTCGCGGCCGAGACCGACCGCCTGCTGCGCCGCCGCCTCCGCTGGTTCATCAGCATCTGGGGCGGGCTCGGGCTGCTGGGCATCGTCGCGCTCTGGTTCCTCCGGCTTCACCCGGTCACGCGCGGGAACTACGTCGCCGACACACCCGAACTCCCGGCCGCCCTCCGCCTGACCGTCCTGGGGCTGGGCGAGGCCTGCTGGCTCGCCCTCTACGCCTCCGGCTTCTTCCTGATCCGGGGCAGGGCGGCCTCCGGGCGCGTCATCCGCCTCAGCCTGCTCCTCATCTTCGCCGACGGGCTGCTCGGCGTGCTCACCGACCGCCTGACCCCCGACAACGCCCTGTTCGGGCTCTGGACCGTCGGCCTCTCGCACCTCATCGCCTCGCTCGTCTTCCCCTGGACGCCCTGGCAGGCCGCCCAGCCGATGATCGGCGTTCTTCTGGCCGCCGTCGCCGCCCGGTTCACGCGCGACAACCCGACGGTCTTGTCGGTCTTCGGGATCTTCGTCGGCGTCACCATCCTCGCGACCCCGGGGACGCTCATCGCCTGGTTCAAGCACTCGCGCCGGACGGAGCGGTTCGCCTACCGCTTCCTCCAGTCGCGCTACGGCACGCTCCGGCAGGAACTCGTCAGCGCCCGGCGCATCCACGAGGCCCTGTTCCCCCGCCCCATCACCGACGGACCCGTCGGGCTGACCTACGCCTACGAGCCCATGCGGCAGATCGGCGGCGACTTCCTCTTCTCCACCCTCGCCCGTCCCGGCGCCGCCGGGCTGCACGCCGAGGCCCGCCGCTCCCACGGCCCCGCCGGCGAGACCTATTCGGTCGTCCTCCTCGACGTCACCGGGCACGGCATCCCCGCGGCCCTCACCGTGAACCGTCTCCACGGCGAGATCGAGCTGATGTTCGCCGCCAACCCGGACGCCTCGCCGGCCGAGGTCATCGCCCACCTGAACCGCTACGTCCACCTCACCCTCGCCCGGCACTCCATCTTCGTCACCGGCATCGCCCTCCGCATCATCCCCGACCGAGACGAGGTCGAGTACGTCAACGCGGGGCACCCCCCGGCCTTCCTCCGCGCGGCCGATGGCACCGTCCACGAACTCCCGTCCACGACCTTCCTCCTCGGTGCGTGCCCGGAGGACCGGTTCGACCCCGCCCAGGAATCTCACCGGTTCTGCCCCGGAGATTCCCTGATCGCGTACACCGACGGCGCCAGCGAGGCCAAGACCCTCGACGGGCAGATGCTCCGGATCCAGGGGATGCGCCGCCTCGTCGCCCGCCGCGACACCCCCCGCCAGGGCTCTTGGCCGGAAACCATCCTCCGCGACGTCGCGGGGCACCGAGGGCATCGCCCCCCGGAGGACGACACGCTCTTGGTCGAGGTGTTCCGCCCCATCCGCCCGCCCGAGGGGGTTCCGCCCCGGGCCGCCCCGGACACGAGGACCGCGCCGCTCATCGCCAGCGCCGAGACCGCCGGCTGAACGCCCGCCCCGGCCGCGGTCTCCCCTCCCCGATCCGGCGGTCCCCGCGGCGGCTCAGTCCTTCACCCCCTCGACTCGCCCCTCCTCCGTGTACTTCCGCACGGCCTCGGCGAGGTCGACTCCCGTGATGTTGGCGAGGGTGCAGAGCCACGCGAGCACATCGGCGAACTCCTCCTCGAGGTTGGCGCGTTCCTCCGGCGTCGTTTCGCCCCCGGGGGTGCGGAGGGGGCGGGTGTGGTTGTGCAGGGCCGTCGCCAGCTCCCCGAACTCCTCCGTCAGCAGGAGGAACGTCCCGGCCACGCCGCGCCGGGCGTCGGTCTCGTAGTACCGGTCCCGGATCAGGCGCTGGAATCCCCGGATCGACACATCGCCGGCCTGCTGGTTGCTCATCGCCAAGTGTTCGGGGGGAGCCGGGGGGCGGCAACCGGGAACCGGCATCCGGAGTCCGGCTCCCGCGTCTCCTTCCTCTCCTCCCCCGGTTGCCGATTCCCG
>CAYMFP010000016.1:19348-22605 GCA_964389385.1 uncultured Phycisphaeraceae bacterium
CCTCTCCCGATCTCCCCCTCCCCCTTGCCCTCCGAACCTTCCCCGACCTATCCTCCGGGCCCGACCGAACGGAGACCCCGGGAACGACATCCCCATGCCCACGATCAACCAGCTCATCCGCAAGCCCCGCCGCAGCCCCGACACCAAGTCGAAGGTCCGCGACATCGACAAGTGCCCGCAGAAGCGCGGCGTCTGCCTGAGCGTCAAGACCACCACCCCCAAGAAGCCCAACTCCGCCCTCCGGAAGATCGCCCGCGTGCGTCTCTCCAACGGCAAGGAAGTCACGGCCTACATCGGGGGCGAAGGCCACAACCTCCAGGAACACTCCATCGTCCTGGTGCGCGGCGGCCGTGTGCGCGACCTCCCCGGCGTGCGCTACCACATCGTCCGCGGCTCGCTCGACTGCCTCGGCGTCAACGACCGCAAGCAGGGCCGCTCGAAGTACGGCGCGAAGAAGGGCAAGGGCTAAGCCGGCCCGTCCGGCCGGCGGCGACGCCGCCCGTCGTTCCCCTCGCTCCCGCACCGTTCGGTCCGGGCTCCGCGGGAGCCTCGTTCCCTGAGCAGTTCTCGCCACATCCCGTTCACCGCCCGGCGACGGTCGCCGGGCGGGCCCGGCAAGTAATCGGCGGCCCGTTCTCATCCAGCCGTCGGTGAACACAAGGCCCGTGCTCGCCCCTCCTGGGGCCGCGGTGCGGGCGGATGAGCCGAAGGAGCCGCCCATGGCCGGCCGCATCACCGCTTCCGAAGACCAGCTCAAGCCCGACCCGCGTTACGGCGACAAGGTGCTCGCCAAGTTCATCAACTGCGTGATGTACGACGGCAAGAAGACCGTCGCCGAGCGCTGCGTCTACGACGCCCTCGACATCATCGACGAGCGCCTCGCCCGCTCCGACGCCGAGAACCGCCCGGAGAACGCCCTCGCCGTCTTCCACATGGCGATCGACAACGTCAAGCCGTACGTCGAGGTCCGCTCCAAGCGCATCGGCGGCGCCAACTACCAGGTGCCGATCCAGGTCACCCGCCGCCGCCAGCAGTCGCTCGCCTTCCGCTGGATCATCAGCGCGACGCGTTCCGAGAAGGGCCGCCCGATGGCCCAGAAGCTCGCCGACGAACTCGTCGCCGCCGCCAAGGGCGAGGGCAAGGCGATGAGCACCCGCGACCAGACGCACCGCATGGCCGACGCCAACAAGGCCTTCGCCCACTTCGCGAAGTAACCCCGGCCGTCATCCGGATCCGCACCGCGACCCGCCGAACGGCGGGTCGCGTTCGTTTTGGGACGTCGGCCCCCCGCGAGGCCGGAGCCCTCTATCAGCTCCCCAACTGCCTCGTTCTCCAGGTAGATATCCCTTGTCGACGAGGGTGACGCCGTAGGCCGAGGGCAGGGGAAAGGGTGGGGCGGGGGCGGGGCGGGGCAGAGACGGCGTCGCGGCTTCGGAATCGATCGCGAGATTTGGCCCCGGTCGGCGTCCTGTGTCGCACACATCCGGGCGTAACGCGCCGGAGGCCCGCCCGAGGGGCGTGCGCCGCCGGGCGAGCGTCGCGTCTACAGGAGGCTCGAGATGTCCAGAATGCGCTTTGCGGCGGGGGCTGTCGGGGCCGCCGTGCTCGCCGTCCCCGCGGCCGCGGCCGAGCAGTACCACGTCCGTCCGTACGTCAACTTCGGGGTGGGCGAGACGATCGACGGGCTGAACCTCAACGACCTGACCGAGAGTTCGCAGGGCTTCTCCGACGCGTTCCGCACGGCGCGGGCGGCGGTGGACATCTCCACCGGCGAGCACCGCGCCTACGCGTCGATCATCGGGGGAAACAACACGGTCATCCAGGCCATGACGGAGTTCGGTGAGACGCTGGTCGTCCGGGGCGCGGCCGGGACGGACTTCACCCTGGACTTCGCCTTCGAAGGCACGATCGTCGCCGACGCCAAGAGCATCCCCGAGGGCGGCACCTACCAGATCTTCGCGATCGTCGACATGGCGGTCTTCCGTCCGGGCGTGGCGGCCTGGAACACGTGGTGGGACCTCGCAAACTCCACGGACCAGGAGCTGTTCTACGACAACTTCTCGCTCGGCTTCGTGAACCCGTCCGAGGACATCGACGAGATCGTGGACGAGGTGTTCAGCTTCACGATGCCCCTGACCACCAACCACGAACGGTTCCACGTCTTCACGCGGATCCAGATCTTCAGCGCCGTCAACACGCCGCAGACGGTGATCCTTGACTTCGAGAACACGGGCGCGTTCGGCTTCGTCGCCGATCCCGTCGCCGAGGTGCAGTCGGCTTCCGGCGTCCTGCCCGGCACGACGCCGATCGAGGACCCCTGCCCCGCCGACCGGGACGGCGACGGCGCGGCGACGGTGCAGGACCTGCTCGCCTACCTCGGCAGCTTCCGTGCGGGCGACGCCGACATGGACGGCGACGGCGAGACGACCGTCACGGACCTGCTGGCGTTCCTGGGCGCCTTCCGGCAGGGCTGCTGATCGCGACATGCCCGGCCAGCCCCGCCGCGGGCCGCGCAGTCCGTCCGGCACGCACACGCTCCGCGTGCGAGACGCGGGGGCGCCGCGAGGCGTCCCCGCGCCATTCCCCCGGCATGAGCCGCCGGCCGCCTCCTGCGCCGCCGACCGATCTCGCCCCAGGCTCCCGCTTACGCCGCCGTCTCCTCCTCGATGCTCCACGTCATCTCCGCGCCGCGGCAGTCGATGTGCAGCGCGAAGAAGCCGGGGCCGCCGTCCTTGGCCGAACGCTCGTGCCGGCGGATCAGCGGCCAGATGATCCGCCGGTCCGTCTCCGGCAGCGGCAGGCGGTCGATCTCCTCCGGGCGGTGCCACTCCAGCAGCCCCTCCGGCGTCTCCCCGGTCGACACCTCGCCCGGATCCACCGGGCGGAGGAGGCGGTAGTAGAACATCAGCCAGTGCCCCTTGCCCTCGAAGGCCTGCTCGCTGATGAGCCCGCCCAGACGCAGTTCGGGGATCGTCACCCGCAGCCCGGCCTCCTCGGCGATCTCGCGCTGGGCGCACTGGGCCGGCGACTCGCCGACGTCCATCTCCAGCTTGCCCCCGATCGGGGAGCAGAGCCCGAAGTTCGGGCTCTTGCGGCGGCGGACGAGGAGGATGCGCCCGTGCGTGTCGCGGATGTCGCACAGGCAGGCCATCTTGTACGGCAGGGCGCGGGAGGCGCCGACCTCGTCCTCGAGCTGCGGAAGGATGTTCGCCGGATCGGGCATGCCACATGCTAGGGAGAAGCGCCCCCCCCCCCCC
>CAYMFP010000017.1:0-22569 GCA_964389385.1 uncultured Phycisphaeraceae bacterium
TCGGGTGGGTGGGGTGGGTGGGGTGGGTTCGTCAACGCGGCGGCGCCGGGGGAGGGGCTGGGCGTCGTCACCGGCGGGCGCTCGCTCGTCGCGGCGGACTTCTTCGGCTCCGGGCGGCTGGACCTCTTCGCCGGGAACGAGCAGAGCCGCAACTGCTTCTGGATCAACCACGGGGTCTCGCCGGAGGGGCAGCTGCGGCTGACGGACGAGGCCGTCCGCCGTGGGCTCGACGATCCGAACCAGCACGCGCGGGGCGTGGCGGTCGGGGACTTCGACCGCGACGGTCGGCTCGACATCGCGTACGCGAACTGGGAGGGCCCGCACCGCCTGCTGATGCAGCGCCCCGACGGGACGTTCGAGAACGTCGCGAGCCCGGAGTTCGCCGAGCCGAGCCGGTGCCGGAACGTGATCGCCGCGGACTTCGACAACGACGGGCACCTCGACCTCTTCTTCAACAACATCGGCGAGCCGAACCGCCTCTTCCTGAACAACGGGGACGGCACGTTCCGCAAGGCGTCGGGGCGGGAGATGCCGGAGGCGCTGCTCCTGCCCGGCGGGCTGGGCACGGGCGCGACCGTCGGCGACCTGACCGGCAACGGGCGGCTCGACCTCTTCATCGCGCACGGCGAGCAGGCGGACGTGCCGAACGTGCTGCTGCTCAACGAGACGGAGAACGACCACCACTGGCTGAGCGTGCACGCGCTGACGGACGCGGGCTCCCCCGCGGTCGGCGCGGCCGTGCGGCTGCGGTTCGACACGACCCGCCCCGGCAACGGCTCGGACGGGCGCCCGCAGGTGCGGTTCATCGACGGGGGGAGCGGGTACCTCTGCCAGATGGAGCCGGTCGCCCACTTCGGGCTCGGGGACGCGGCCCGCGTGGCGGAGGTGCGCGTCCGGTGGACCGACGGGCGCGAGCGCGTGCTGAGGGACGTGCCGGCGGATCAGCGGCTGATCGTGCGGCCGCCGGCCGCCGGGCGGTGAACCCCGCGGCGGGCCCACATTCCCGGACGCGGCCCCCCGCGGGCGGGCGGCAGCGTCATTGCGCTTCTGCATGCAGGCATGCGCACGCCGCCTCGAATGCTGAAAAAACTGCGTGAGCGGCTGCGCGGATGCTGTATGCTGCGGTCCGCGAAGGGGGAGAGATGCGGGCAACCGCGACCTCTTCGGCAGCGGCGTCCGCACGCGCAGCGCCTGCGGGACGGCCGCCCGAGACACCCGACAACACCGATCGGAGAGCTATGTCGACGCAGCGAATTGTGTACGCGCTCGCCGCCGCCGCGGGTGCGGTCCTCGCGCTTCCCGCGGCCGCGGGCTCGCCCCCGGCCCCGGACGCGCTCACCGAGTTCGCCGCCGCCTCGTGGGGGGCGGGGGCGGAGGGGGCGGGGATGTCGGCTTCGGTGAGCGACGACGCCTCGCGCGTGCGCGAGGGCGCCGCCTCGATCCGGTTCGAGACCAACGGGGCGTTCGACACGTGGCTGATCAGCCCGCCGGACCACTCCGCGTCGTGGGACATGCTGAGCACGGGGGGGCTGGCGTTCTGGCTGTGGACGGAGAACCCGAACGTCGGGTTCCAGGGCCCGTCGCCGTGGGTGCGGCTGTACACCGGGCCGTCGAGCTACGTCGAGTACCGTCCGACGCCGGACTTCGCGAACGAGGCCCGCGGGAAGTGGGTGCGGGTGGAGATCCCGATCCACGGCGGGAACGGGTGGACGCCGGTGCAGGTCGGTTCGCCGGACCTGGGGGACGTCTCGGCCGTGGAGATCCACGCGGACACGTGGGAGGCGGGCTTCACCCTCTGGATCGACGGGCTGACGTTCGACCTGCCGCTGCAGCCGCCGACGGGGGTGCGGGCGTACGCGGGCAACGGGCGGGTGGAACTCTCGTGGGATCCGTACCCGCCGGAGGGGGGAGCGTTCACCGAGTACCGGATCTACCGCGCGCTCGAGCCGATCGCCAGCACCGAGGGGCTGACGCCGATCGGGACGGTCGGCAACCGCCTGACGACCGCGTTCACGGACCAGACGGCCCAGAACGGCGTGCGGTACCACTACGCCGTGACGGCCGTGCTCGCGGGCGGGCGGGAGACGACGGAGGTCGAGTCCGTCGGCCCGCGGACGCCGCGGGACGAGACGGACCTGCAGATCGCCTCCATCGCCCGGACGCCGCGCTTCCCGCGGTACAACCCGGCCTACACGAACTACACCGTCACCGAGCCGAACGGGTTCGGCCCGTACAACTTCAGCGCCGCGACGGGGCTCGCCGGCGGGCAGACGCCGGAGACGCGCCGCTGGCCCGACCCGGGCGAGACGGTCACGTACACGGCGACCGTCCGCAACCGCGGCACGAACCACTGGTCGGGGACGCTGACGGGGGCGTGGACGGTGGACGGCGCTCCGGCCGGCACGCCGTCGCGGTCGGTCTCGCTCGCGCCGGGGGCGACGACCACGTTCGAGCTGCAGCTCCCGTGGGCGTCGTGGGAGGAGCCGTCGCGTGAGATCGGGTTCGAGATCCAGGTGAGCGACGACCGCGCGTGGAACAACCGCCGCGCGATGGACGAGCGGTCGGTCGCCTTCCTCTCGTTCATCGACCGGACGCACGAGGAGAACTTCCGCGAGGAGACGCCGGGGTACGCGGGCGCCTTCAGCGACGACCTGATCGACTGGCTGAACCGGCACATGGACGTCTTCAACGCGATGTTCGAGCAGGCCGGGGCGTCGAAGCGCGTGCACTTCGACGTGCTGGAGGTCATCGCGGACGGCGCTCCGGACCCGGCCGTCGACCGGATCGACTTCGCGATCTTCCCCTTCCGCTACGAGGCCGACGGCGGGTCGCTGCGCCTGTCGGGCTACTACCGCGCGGCCGAGGACATCGACTACGGGCTGCTGCACGAGATGGGGCACCAGCTCGGGCTGATCGACCTGTACCGGCTCGACGTGACGCCGGCGCAGAACCAGGTCAACGGGCTCGGGTACCTCTCCGCGCCCGGGCTGATGCACGGGGTCTCCCCGTTCCTCTCCGAGCACTCGGCCCTGGCGATGGAGGACTGGGCGGCCCACGCCCACGGGTACTACGGGCAGTACCTCTACGCCACGCCGGAGCACACGCGGCTGCGCATCCTCGGCTCCGACGGCGCGCCGCTCGCGAACGCCACGGTGCGGGTCTACCAGCGCATCGAGCGCCCCGGCGTCGGCGACGTCATCCCGGCGACGCCGAAGTTCGTCGGGCAGACGGACGCGAACGGCGAGTGGACCCTGCCCAACGTGCAGATCGACCCGGGCCTGGCGCCGCCCGTCCCGACGGGCGACGAGCTGCGCCCGAACCCGTTCGGGTACATCGCCGTCGTCGGGAGCAACGGGGTCTTCCTGATCGAGGTCGAGCGCAACGGGTTCACCGACTCGGCCTGGCTGGACATCACCGAGCTGAACAACGCCTACCGGCGCGGCGAGACCGGCACCGCGGTCTTCGAGAAGCAGGTCGCGATCGGGGGGAGCGTGCAGCGGTTCCCGCCGCGCGACATGGCCGAGCTGAACGCCGAGCACTGGCTCGGGTGGGCCCAGGACGGGACGATCGCGATCGCTGACGACCCGGTGCGCGTCCGCGCGGGGGCGGGCTCGATCCGCGTCGAGACGACCGGCGGGTTCGACAACTACGCGCGGTACCCGGGCGGGCTGCTCGCCGAGTGGGACCTCACGGGCGTCTCCACGCTGCGGCTCTCCGTCTTCGCGGAAAACCCGAACGGCGCGTTCCAGGAGGGCCCGCGGGTGCGCATCCTCACGCACGACGGGCACGTGGAGTTCTCGCCGGCCGGCACGCCGCTCAACGGGGCGATCGGCGCGTGGGCGGACCTGTCGGTCCCGCTCGCGGGCGGCGCCGGGTGGACGCGCACGGTCCTCGGGTCGGGCGACCTCTCCCGCGCCCGCGGCGTGCAGATCCACGCGGACACGTGGGGCGCCGGCTTCACGCTCTGGCTCGACGGCGTCGGCTTCGACCCGCACCCGTGCGAGGCCGACTTCGACTCCGACGGCGCCGCGAGCGTGAACGACCTGCTCGGCTTCCTCGGCGCGTTCCGATCCGGCGGCCCCGCGGCCGACTTCGACGGCAACGGCGCCGTGAACGTGCAGGACCTGCTCGGCTTCCTGGGAGCGTTCCGAACGGGGTGCTGATCCCCGCCCGGGCGGACGCCGGCCAAGCCTGCCGGCGTCGCGCCGTTCCTGCCGGGCGCCGCGCACACGCCGCCCGCGCGGCTCCTCCGCGTCCTCCGAACCGGCCGCAATGTTCCTGCGCGCGCCGGACGCCGCCCGATAGCGCCGTGCAGGAGGACCCCATGCCGGACGGAACCGCAATCGTCGCCGTGATCGCGTCGCAGCTCCTTGCCGCGGCCGCGGCCGCGCAGGTGACGCAGACCCAGAGTCTCTCGTTCTTGGCGCAGCCTTCGGCGCACGAGGCGCACGGCTCCGGCGCGAGCGTCTCCCTGTCGTTCGCCGGGGGGCTCCCGCCGGGCTTCCTCAGCTTCGGCGAGCTGCGGTCGCTCGGCCTGGTCCCGCAGGGGGCGAGCCTCGTCCGCGCGGACATCGGCGTCGACTTCTTCGCGGGGGCCCCGCTGCGGGTGCACTTCCGGCAGCCGCTCGAGACCGACTTCGTCGGCATCGAGCACCAGGCGCAGGTGGGGCTGCGGGGCGCGGGGATCGATGTCCTCTGGCCCTCGTGGGGGGCCGACTACTTCGAGGTGCCGGAGCACGGCTGGTGGAGCATGGACCGCCAGTTCCTCGTCATGGCCAGCGTGACGGACCCGCACGCGCTCGCGGCCTACGCGAGCGGCGAGCCGTCCCTCGACTTCTGGTTCACGATCAGCGCGCAGGCCCTCGACGGCCTCCAGCAGCCGCTCGCGGGCGCCGAAAGCCTGGCGTGGAGCCTCGAGCTGATGCCGCTGCTGACGGTCCACTACACGTACGTGGTCCCGGCGCCGCCGACGCTCGCGGCCCTGCTCGCCCTTCCCCTCGTCCGCCGGCGCCGCTGACGCCGATCGCCGGCGGCCGCTACAGGATCTTCGCCGTCTCCACCCGGCAGCCGGGGGCGGCGCGGCGCACCGGCTCCAGGAACTCCGGGCCCGCGAGCAGGAAGAGCGTGCTCCCGCTCCCCGAGACGTGCACGGGCAGCCCCGTCGCCCCGGCGACGGCGAGGCGGATCTCCCGGATCCGCGGCTCGACGCGCTCGGCCGCCTCGGCGAGGTCGTTGAACAGCCGCTCCCCGTCCGGGAAGCGCTCCTGGGCGAGGCGGCGGACGGTCTCGCTCTGCAGCGGGCCGGGCGTGCCCTCGTCGAAGGCCTCGTACACCTTCTTCGTGTCACACCCGAAGGGCGGGAAGATGAGCAGGAGGGGGAACTCCTCCATCCGCTCGAGGCGCTCGATCTCCTCGCCGAAGCCGGTCACGATCGCGGGGCGGGCCGGGGCGTAGATCCCGTCCTCCTGCATCGCGCCGTGGTCGATGAAGAAGGCGATGTCGCTGCCGAGTTCGGTGCTCAGCTCGCGCAGGCGGTGCCCGCTGAGGCCGAGGCCGAAGACCTCGTTCACCCCGGTCAGCACGGCCGCGGCGTCGGCCGAGCCCCCGCCCAGCCCCGCCCCGGCCGGGATCTGCTTGTGCAGGACCATCGCGACCGGCAGCTCCCGCCCGGCCTCGCGCTCCATGAGGCGGTGGGCCCGCACGGCCAGGTCCGTCTCGGGCGCCCACTCGACGGGCTTGCCGTCGAACCAGCGGACGAGGTAGTCGGTCTTTTCCCCCTCCGGCTGGCGGACGAGGGTGAGTTCGTCGGCCAGGTCGATGCAGGCCATCCAGGAGGCGATCGGATGGAACCCGGCCTTGAGCGCCGGCGGCTCGATCGGCGGGCCGACGGCCAGGGCCAGGTTGACCTTGGCGTAGACGCGACGCACGAGCTGTTTGGGCAGCGTGTTCACGGCTGAAAAATGTACCCGCTGGGAGGATCGGGCGACGGCGGGCCTCGTCACATGGGGATCGACGTTTCGGGGATGCGACCGAAGGCGATCTTGTCCTCCATAAGGTATGAACGGACGGGATGCATCGCGGCGAAGTAGACGGCGTGCCCGCCGTGGCTGCGGTTGATGCGGTCGATGACCTCCGAGAGCCGCAGCGGGCGTTCCTCGTCCGGGAAGAGCGGGGGCGTCGCCCCGTCCTCCCCGACCAGGCCGCGGACGTCGACGCCGACGTGCTTGGGATGACGCCACGCCGGGGCGCCCGGGCCCGGCTCGAAGCTCCGGGGGGGACGCGGACGCCGCTCCCAGAGCCGGCGGAGCCCGCCGATCAGGGCGGGGGTGTCCGCGGCCGGGGGGAACGTGCGCGAATCCAGCCAGACGGCCCCGCAGGCGTATTTCACGCAGACCTGCATCTCGCCGGCCCGGCAGCGCTGCTCGCGCAGGCGGGCGCCGAGCTTGCAGACCAGGCGCACGAGAACGGCGAAGGCGTCGTGGTCGTTGCGCATCTCGGGGGGGAGGACGTGCGCGTGCCCCATGCTCCGCCGGGAGGTCGCGGGCTCGGGGAGGTCGACGCCGTGGAGTCCGTACCACCAGTGCTCGCCCTGGACGGAGCCCCAGACGCGGCGCATCTGCTCGCGGGAGAGAGCCCAGAGCGCGCGGACGTCCCGGACGCCGTGCCGCTCGAGCCGCCCGGCGATCCCCGGCCCGATGCCGGGGAATGCCTGCAACGGCAGGCCCTCCAGGACGTCCGGGAGCAGATCGGGCGTCAGCACGGTCAGCCCGTCGGGCTTCTGCAGTTGGCAGGCGGTCTTGGCGAGCAGCCGCGTCGGGGCGAGGCCGATCGAGCAGCGCAGGACGGGGCTGAAGTCGGCGCGGATCTGCCGTTTGATGCGCCGCGCCAGCGCCACCGCGCCCGCCGGCTCCCGCTGCTCGCGGAGCAGGCGGACGGACCACTCATCGATCGAATACACCCTGTGGATCGGGGCCTGCTTGTCGGTCGACGCCCGGAGGGCGTGGTGCAATCGCACGTACCGGTCCGGACGGGCCTTGAGCAGGCGGATCTCCGGGCACGTGCGCCGCGCCTCGCGCACCGAGAGTCCCCGGGAGACCCCCGCCGCCTTCGCCTCCACGCTCACCGCGATGAGCCCGGTGTGCTCGCTCTCGACCGGGATGATCCCGACCGGACGGCCCCGGAGGCGCGGGTCGTCGTGCTGCTCGGCCGAGGCAAAGAAGCCGTTCATGTCCAGGAACAGCCACCGCAGGGGCATCGCGCTCTCCTCCGACACCATACCCGAACAAAGTACTACCGTTTTCCGGAGCCTGCACCCGTCCCCCCTCAAAAATCCGCCGAACGGGGCGGGCGGGCGCAGGCGGTAGACTCGGCGCATGGAATGTTTCGCCCGGCCGCGGAGGGTGAAGGCCGACTGACGCCGCTCCGCCTCGCGCCCGAACGCGTGCGTGCCGGGTCCGGGGATCGGAGCCTCAAGGAGCCGAGATGGCCGGCCGCGTCCTGACGCCGAAGCGCCGCTTTGCGGCCTGGGCCGTGCTCGTCGCCCTCCCGCTGCTCGCCGGGTGCCTGTTCCTGCCGGGCCTCCCCGCGCTGGACCTCGCCGCCGCGGTCGTCATCGCCGCGTGCATCGCCGGCATGTGGTGGCTGCTCGAAACCACGCCGCCGGACGCGATCAGGCTCGGGCTCGGCACGAGCCGGGCCATCCTCGCCCTCGGCGCCCTCTGGTTGCTCTTCGCTTCCCACGGGCTCACGCCGTTCTGGTTCGTGCTCGCCGGCATGACGCTGCTCGGCCTGGTCCTCGGGCCGGCGATCGAGCGTCGCGGGGCGGCGTGGGCGGAGCGGCGTTTCGGGCGAGCGTCGCGCCCGACGGCGCGTCCGTCGCCGTGGGTCGGCGTCTGGTTCTGGTCTCCGGCGGTGCTCTCCCTCGCGGGGCCGTTCCGGCAGGTCATGCTCCGCGTCGACCTCGCCGCCCCGTACAGCGTGGTGCAGATGCTCGTCTTCCTGTCGCTCGCGTTGGTGGCGGTGCTCAGCGGGATGGCCGCGTTCCTGCCCGGCCTCACGCGCAGGCCGCGCGGCCGGGCCTGGGCGCTCGTCCTCTTCACCCTCGCCTCCGTCGGCCCGCACGCGGTGCTCGCGTCCGCCGTGCTCCCGGATGCGCCCGCCGGTCCGCCCGCTCCCCCGCCCTGACGCCGCCCGACCACCGAATCCCGGCTGCCGGTTCCCGGTTCTCGATTGCCGCCTCCCGATTCCACCTCCCGAATCCCGATCCCCCTCCCCATACACTCCCGCTCCCGCACCGGAGCCCGCCATGCGCCTCGCCGATCTCGTCGCCGCACTCGAGACCATCGCCCCCGTCCGGTACGCCGAGGCGTGGGACAAGGTCGGGCTGCAGATCGGCGACCCGCACCGCGAGGTCACGGGCCCGGTGCTGCTCACGATCGATCTCACCGAGCCCGTGCTCGGCGAGGCCGTGGCGATGGGCGCCTCGGCCATCGTCGCGTACCACCCGCCGATCTTCGGCCCGATCGAGCGTCTGACGAGCGCGACGGCGAAGGAGCGCATCCTGCGCGGGGCGATCGAGCACAACATCGCGATCTACACGCCGCACACGGCGCTCGACGCGGCGCCCGGGGGCGTCACCGACTGGCTCTGCGAGGGCCTCGCCGGGACGGAGGAAGGGCGCGTGCAGGGCGACGTGCGCGCGCTCCGCCCGCACGCGCGCCTGCGCTCCACCGAGCAGGTCAAGATCGTCACCTTCCTCCCGCCCGACCACGTCGACCAGGTGCGGCGCGCTCTCGCCTCGGCCGGGGCCGGCATCATCGGGGAGTACCGCCTCTGCTCGTTCGAGACGCGCGGGCACGGCACGTTCGTCGGCTCCGAGGAGGCGCACCCGACGACCGGCGAGCCCGGGAAGTTCCAGCGGGCCGACGAGGTCCGCCTGGAGATGGTCTGCTCCCACGGCGCGCTCCCCCTCGCGCTCGAGACGCTGCGGCAGTTCCACCCGTACGAGGAGCCCGCGGTGGACGTCTTCGAGCTGCTCCCCAAGCCCCGCCGCCGCGTCGGCGCGGGGCGCCGGCTCGTGCTCGACCAGGGCGTCACGATCGACGAACTCGCCCGCCGCCTCACCCGGCACCTGGGCACGGCCCGCATCCAGCTTGCGCTCACCGGCCCCGAGGCGAACGACCGGAAGTTCTCGCGCATCGGCGTCGTGCCGGGGTCGGGCGCCTCGCTGCTCTCCGACGCCGCGGAGAGCGGGTGCGAGGTCTTCGTCACCGGCGAGATGAAGCACCACGACGTGCTCGACGCCGTCCAGCGCGGCGTCTGCGTCATCCTCGCCGGGCACACGAACACCGAGCGCGGCTACCTCCCGCGCCTCGCCAAGGTGCTCGCCGCCAAGCTCCCGGGCGTCGACGTCCGCCAGTCGATCGAGGACCGCGACCCGCTCCGCCTCGTCGCGAACGTCGCCCGCCCGCCGGCCGAAGCGGGCGGGTGATCGCCCGGCCTCAGCGCGGGGCGCCCGATCCGGAGTCCGCCCCCGGCGCCGCCTCCTCGGGCAGCGCCCCGGGGTCCGCCTCCCGCACCGGCTCGACCGCCGGGACGTCGGCCTCCGGCGCCTCGAAGAGCACGTCCTCCGCCTCGCCCGCCCCGGGCCGGACCACGCCGCTCACGTGCAGCGGCGCGTTCGGACGCCGCACCCCCGTGTCGAAGAGCACCTCCGCCAACGCCCCCGGCGTCAGGTACTCCACGCTCCCGCTCAGGGCGGCCGTGAACGAGCCGCGCTCCGGGATCGCCTCCGGCGGGACCACGGCCGGCAGGGTGAACCGCTGCGCCCCGAACCGCCGCACCGTCGCCTCCGGGCTCCGCACGCCGCTGAAGACGCGCTCGCCGTCGATGAGCAGGGCGTACTCGGCCTCGCGCAGCGGCAGCGGGCGGTCGTTCCGGTTCTCCGCGAGGATCGTGAACTCGAGCACCGTCCCGTCCGGGCCCGTCTCCGCCCGGCGGATCTCCTCCAGCGTGAACCGCGGCGGCTGGTACGAGGAGCACCCCCACCCGCCCCACCCCGCCGCGCCCAACGCCGCGACGACACCGACCCCCCGCGCCGCCCGACGCCCCAGACCCCCTCGCACACGCTCCGGATGCTGCATGGGCCCATCGTACGGCCGGCCCGCGCGGGCCGCGCCGCGAGCGCCCCGCGGCACGCGGCCTCGGCGGGGGTTTCCGCCTTCCACGGATCCGGCAGCCCGATCGCCCCGCCCCCGGACCACCGGTCCTGTTTCCCCCCTGCTCCGGCACCGGGTGCGTGCCTGTTTTGCGGATCCGGACGATCCGGCACCGAAGCTTCTCAATAAAGTAGATCGTTCGGCCGGATTTGCGCTCCCGCGGCGGCCGCGCGAGGGCGATGGGGAGATGGCCGCACATCCGGGTCCACTTCGCTCGGAGCCCAGGAGGGGCAACGCATGCGCGACGCGAGTCCGACCAGCGCCCGATACTTCATGCGCGCGCACGCCCTGCGGCTCCTCGCGGGCGCCGCGGTCGGGCTGGGCGGCTTCCTCGCGACGCCGGCCGCGGCGCAGCTCCGCGAGAACCCGGTCTTCCTCGACGATTCGGCCTCCTCCGACGCCGCCCTCGCCGCCCTGCCGGAGCAGATCCGCCTCGGCAACTTCGCCGAGGCCGTCCGATCCCTGCAATCGCTGCTCGACCACGAGGGCGAACGCGTCCTCCCGGTCGCCGGGTCCGACGGGCTCTACCTCCCCGTGCGCCGGCTCGTCCACGAGCGCCTGCTCGCCAACCGCGACCTGCTGGCGGCCTACCGCGAGCGCGTGACCCCCGCGGCCGCGGACCTGCTCGCCGCCGGCGACGACGCGGGCGTCGAGGCCCGCTTCCTGCTCACGACCCCCGGCTTCGAGGCGACGCTGCGCCTGGCGCAGTGCCACCTGGAGGCCGCCCGGTTCCACCAGGCGGCCCGCACGCTCGGGCAGCTCGCCCGGCACCCGGACCTGAGGGGCGACCGGGCCGCCGCGGCCGCGGACCTCGCCGCGCGGATCGCCGCCTACCTCCCGTCCGCGCACCCGCTGGCCGTGCGGATGGCCGAGGCGGCCGGCATCGAGGCCCCGTCCCCGGCCGAGCCGCCGTCCGCGCCCGCGGAGCCGATCGCGCACCCGCTCGAGCCGGCGGGCCCGCTGCACCCGGAGTCGCTCGTCGAGCGTCCGCTGAGTTCGGCGGCCCTGACGCCGGAGGAGGGCGGCAGCGTCGCCGGGGACCGGCGGACCGCCGCCCGCATGCGCGGGCAGGACGCGCAGCCCTGGTCGCTCCCGCTCGTCGACGGGGACACCGTCTACGTCAACGACGGGAACACCGTCAGCGCCCTCGACCGCTTCACGCTCCGCCCGCGGTGGCGCTTCGAGGCCCCGCCCCGCGAGGGCGAGCGCATCCCCCGCGGCTTCCCGGGGCGGCTGCTCGACGACACGAACAGTGTCACCCTCGCCGGGCCGTACGCCCTCGCCGCGACCGGGCGCATGGCGGTCACCGAGCCCCGCGCGGGCGAGCTGGTCGCGCTGGAGCGCGGCACGGGGCGCATCGCCTGGTCGGTCGACGTCTCGAAGCTCGACCCCGCGTTCGAGGGCTCCGGCGTGCGCGGGCCCGTCGCCGTCGACGGGCAGACCGTCGTCGTGGCCCTCCGCCGGGCCGAACGCGGGCGGCGCGTGGTCGCCAGCCGCCTGATCGGGCTCGACCTCGCCGACGGCTCGCTCCTCTGGTCCCGCTCGCTCGCCTCCGCGGGGGCGCAGCCGTTCCAGCACGCGCAGCGCGGCGGCGACGCCGTGCTCGTCCGCGACGGCGTCGCCTACATGCAGGACGACCTCGGCATCGCCGCCGCGATCGAGACCGCCACCGGGCGCCTCCTCTGGCTCCGCCGCCTGCCCGTCGGCGCCTTCGAGCCCGAGATGGTCCCGGTCTGGGTCCTCCGCCAGCCGGTGCTCCTCCCGCCGGCCGCCGGCTCCGACGCCGAACGCCTGGTGCTGCTCGGCCCGAACAACAGCCGCCTCCTCGCCCTCGACGCGGGCACGGGCGCGATCCTGCTCGATCGCCCGGCGGAGCCGCTCGGCGAGCCGCGCACGCTCCTGCGCGTCGGCGACCGCCTCGCCCTGCTCCGCGGCGACCGCGTCGCCTTCCTCCCGATCGACGACCTCGACGCCGCGCCGCTCCAGGTCCTCCTGGACCCGTTCGGGCAGGCCGCGGGGCGCGCCGTCGCGGCCGGCGAGAGCCTGCTCGTCCCGGTCCGTTCCCGCGAGGGGGCCTCGGCCGCCCTCGCCGTCAACGCCCGCACCGGCGAGATCACCCCGACCCCGCTCCAGGAGGTCGGCAACCTCGCCGTCGCCGACGGGCAGCTCCTCACCGTCACCGAGGAGCGGGTGCACTCCTACCTCGGCTGGGAGACGGCCTCGCGCATCCTGGCCCAGCGGATGCGCTCGTTCCCGGCCGACCCGGAGCCGGCCACCGCGCTCGCCGAACTCGCCTTCCGCTCCGGGCGCCACGCGCGCATCGCCGAGGGCGTCGAGGCCGGCATCGCCGCGCTCGACCGCCTCCCGGACGACGCCCGCTCGCGCCAGCTCCGCCGCCGGCTCTTCGAGGCCGTCCTCACCATGGTCGACGCCTCCCAGAGCGGGTGGGACGAGACGGGGCGCCCGGACGACGCGTCGGCCGCGCAGCGCGCCCGCGGGCCGGTGATCGACGACCTGACGATCCTCGACCCGCTCGTCGTGCGCCTCGAGGCGCTGGCGCAGACGCCGGAGGACGTGGTCGCGCAGCGCGTCGCGCTCGGGCGCCTGCGCACGGCCCAGGGGCGCCCGGCCGAAGCGATCGACGCCTACCAGGAACTCCTCACCCGCCCCGCCCTCGCGGGAGCGACGTGGCGGGGCGACGACCTCGCCGTCCGCGCCGAGATCGAGGCCGCGCAGCGCGTCCTGGCCCTCGTCCGCCGCAACGGGGCCGAGATCTACGCCCCGTACGAGGAGCGGGCGCGCCAGCAGGCCGCGCAGGCCTCGGCCCGCGACGCCGAGACCATCGCCCGCGCCTACCCCGCCTTCTCCGGCACGCCGGCGCTGTGGCTCGCCGTCGCCGAGCAGCGAGCCCGGGAGGAGCGTCCGCACGCGGCGCTGCGCGCCCTGCGCTCGGCCCTCGCCGCGGCCGACACGCTCCGCGCCGCCGGCGCCGCGCCGAGCCCGGGCGTCGTCGGCGAGATCGCCGGGCGCCTGACCCTCGCCCTCGCCGGCTTCGACCGCCCGCGCGAGGCGACGGAGATGCTCGCCCGCGTCCGCAAGGACTTCCCCGGCGCCCGCCCCACCGCCGGCGGGCAGCCGATCGACCCGCGCTCGGCCCTCGCCGCGGCCGAGCGCACCGCGCCCCGCCTCCCGCTCATCGGCCCGCGCATCGCCGACCCCGAGCGCCCGCAGATCCTGCCCGGCAAGCTCCTCGAGCCGCTCGCGCGGCGCGGCTCCGAGCCGCCGACCGACCGGGCGCTCGTCTTCTCGCGCACCCACGGCGCGCTCGCCGCCTACGCCGCGGACCCCAGCGACCCCGCGCGCCTCGCGCCCGTCTGGTCGCGCCAGGTCGCGGCCGAGCCGCTCCTCCTCCGCTGGACGCCCGACGCCGCCTGGCTCTACTTCCCCGAGCAGGTCGGGGGGTACATCGAGCGCATCGACCTCGCGAGCGGCGAGGCCGTCTGGCGGGCCGAACGCTTCGACCAGCTCGCCGCCGACCTCCCCCGCCGCGGGCGCGCCGCCCCCGCCGCCGACCGGGGCGAGGACATCGTCCTGCCGACCGGCGAGCCCGTCTCCAGGAACCAGGTCGTGATCGCGATGAGCGACCGGACGATCGCCCTCGTGGAGCGGAGCGGGCGGGCCGTCGGCCTCGACGCCGCCTCGGGCGAGGTCCTCTGGTCGACGCTGCTCCCGACCGACCGCGTGCACGACGCGGACCTCTCCGGCGGCATCCTCGCCGTGGCGGGCTCGGTCCCGACGCGGCGCCCGAACGCCGAGGCCGCCCGCTCGCCGTCCGTCGTCGCGCTCGACGCCCGCACGGGCGAGCAGATCCACCGCCTGGAGGACCTGCCCGGCGACGTCGGGTGGCTGCGCCTCCAGCCGAACGGGGAGGCGGTCGCCGCGCTGTTCACCGAGGACGCGCTCGGCGGCTCGCTCGTCTCCGTCGACCTCATCGACGGGCGCCTCCGCTGGACCATGACCGGCGAGCCGGCCCAGGGCGCCCACGACGCCTGGGTCTTCGGCGACGACCTCTACATCCTCTCCCCCGCGCGCCAGCTCTGGCTCGCCTCGGCCGAGACCGGCGCCCTCCGCCCGGACCCGCTCGACACCCGCGCCCGCCTCGACCGCCGGCAGACGATCCACGCCCGCCGCCTCGGCGACGACGTGCTCTTCACCAGCGGCTCCGGCAGCGTGATCTTCGCGCCGGGCGGGCGCCTCGTCGGGCTCGACGCCCTCGAGAACGCCGGCTTCGGGCTCCCCGCGCTCGTCACCCGGGACCGCCTCGTCAGCCTCAACGCCGACCTGCCGACCGGGCGCACCGACGGGCAGCGCTGGTTCCTCAGCTTCCTCACCCCCGCCTCGGCCAAGCTCGAGGAGCAGCTCCCGATGCGCCTGATGACCGTCCCCTCGGCCATCGCCGCCATCGACGGCGCCGTGCTCGTCACCACCGGCGACGGCACGATGGTCATCCGCGCCCCGGCCGAGTGAGCGACGCATCGGCGTCGAGGCGGAACTCGCTCTGCCGGGGCCGCTGCGCCCCATCCCACTCGGGCGAACGCATCGGTTCACGGCCTATGGGCGTCCTGGTGATGGGCCGGAACCAGCAGATGGCGTCGCGGCGTGAGGCTCTCTCACCCCGTCACCGTCGCCGGGTTCTCCCCCCGCTCCATCGCCGCGATCTTGTTCACGCGCCGCTGGTGCCGCCCGCCCTCGAACGGCGTCTTCAGGAAGATCTCCACGATCTTCTCGATCAGCCGCAGCCCCAGCAGGTCCGCCGAGATGCACAGCACGTTCGCGTCGTTGTGCGACCGCGAGAGCTGGGCCGTCAGCTCGTCGTGCGCCACCGCCGCGCGGATCCCCGGGATCTTGTTCGCCGCGATCGACATCCCGATCCCCGTCCCGCAGACCAGCACCCCCAGCTCCGCCTCCCCGTTCTTGATCATGTGGCAGGCGTCCCACGCCCGTTCGGGGTAGTCCACGGCCTGCCCGTCGCACGAGTGCGCCAGACGCGTCTCGTACCCCTCGCGCGCGAGCTTCTCCACCAGCTCCCGCGCCGTCTCCACCCCCCGATGGTCCGCGCCGATCACGACCCTCATGCCGACAGCTCCTTCAGCCGCCGCGCCACCAGTTCGCGCAGCCGGTCGGCCGTCGCCTCGTAGATCTCGATCGGTCCTCCGTACGGGTCCGGCACCTGCCCGTTCGGGTCCAGCAGGAGGATCTTCTCGGCCGCGCTCGGGTTGATCGCCCGGGCCGCCGCCGCGTGCCCCTCCGTCATCGCGAAGACCACGTCCGCCTCGTCCAGCAGCTCCGGCGTCAGCGCCCGCGAGCGGTGCGAACGCAGGTCGATCCCCAGCCGCGCCAGCGCCTCCACCGCCTCCGGCGAGGCGGGGTACCCCTCCGCCGCCGAGATCCCGGCCGAGATCACCCGGGTCGGGATCCCCTGCTCCGCCAGGTCGTCCGCGATCGCCTGCGCGAACGCCGCGGCCATCGGGCTCCGGCAGGTGTTCCCGGTGCAGACGAACAGGACCGTCCGCGGCCGCTTGGCGGCGGCCCCCGCTTCCGGACCCGCCTCCGGACCGGCGCCGGGCTCTCGTTCGGGATGTCCCTGCATGTGGCTCACGCCCGGAGTATCAGGGCCGGTGTTCCCGCTGGCAAACGATCGAACGCGCGCATGCGTCTGCGGTCACGGGTTCGTGCCGCACGCGAGCGCCCTGGAGCGGTTGGCCGCGACGATCTGATACACTTTCTCCCCGATCCAGGCGATGCCGGGCAGGTACAGAAAAAGCGCGGGGAGCAGCCCGAGCGGCGTCTGCGCCAGCGCCCGACGCATCGCCGGGTACCCCACGAGCACCCGTCCGCTCCCCGTCCGCATGGGGATGCCCCGAAGGGCCGTCTCGAAGCGGACCGGCAGCTCGGCCTCGGGAACCCGCGTCATGTCCACGAGCCGGACGCGGCGGAACCAGTCCAAGGCCCCGATCAGCCGGGCGGAGCGCCGGCAGAGCCCGCACTGCCCGTCGTAGTAGAGGGTGTCCCGGGGTATGCGCGAGTGTAGGAGAGCCCATCGATGCCCGGAACGGGGAACGCGGAGGCGGGTGAAGCGGAGACGGGGTGGGGCAGGATGAGGTGATGCGGGGTGGGGTCGGGTGGGTTGGGTTGGGGTGGGGTGGGGGATTGACACAAGTCGTGCTGTTCCGGGAAGATAGATGCAGCCGCAGGGGGCGGTCCCGCGTACGTGGGATCCGCGGGCCCGCGGCGGCGTTCCCCGCGCGCCCGAACGGCGGGGCGGCGGACGCGATAGGCTCTCGCCGCCGTGCGTCGTCCTGCGGGCACGGCAGGACGGCCCGCGCCGGCGCGAGCGGCCGGCACCGCAACCTTTCCCCCGAGACGAGGCGTCGGATGTCCACGATCAGCCCCAGCCCCTCCCCGGCCCGCGTCCGTCGCGGCTTCAGCCTGACCGAGCTGATGATCGTCCTGCTCATCATCGCGCTGATCATCAGCATCCTCGTGCCGACCATCGGCGGGGCGCGGAACGCCGCCCGGGCGACCGGCACCCGCTCCCTGCTGACGAACCTCAGCACGTCGATGTCCAAGTTCCAGGGCGACAACCGCCGCCTGCCCGGGTACTTCTCCTGGGACACGATGGGGCACGCGGACAACATCGATCGCGGCATGACCGGGTGGGAGAACGTCATGCTCGACCTCATGGGCGAGGGCGCCGTCCGCACCGACAACCCGGGCGGCGCGGAGTGGCTCGAGGTCGGGCCGAGGTCCGGCGAGACGGTGTGGGTCAACGCGTCGATGATCGGCGCGTCCGAGGGCGGGTACTTCCGCCCGAACCGCAGCAACCTCGCGGAGCAGGACACCGAGGTGCAGCGGACGAACGGCGCCGCCCCGCACGCCCAGGACCCGAACGATCCGACGCCGAACACCTCGCTGCCGGACCTCGTCGACGACTTCGGCGTCCCGGTGCTCGTCTGGGTCGCGAACACCGTCAAGGACGCCCGCAACCCCGCGAGCGACGCGACCGGCATCGCCCGGCAGGACTCCAGCGCGAACGCGCTGTTCTACTGGGCCACGAACGCGAGCCTCCTCCGCTCCGACGGCGGGCGCTACCGCCAGGCCGAGAACAGCCTCCTCGGCACGACCGCGAGCGCCGCGCCGCAGTCGGTCATCAACACGATGACGGCCCTGTTCGGCAGCCCTTCGTTCCCCGGCAGCCAGAGCAACTCGGCCAACCCGCTGGGGGGCAACGCCGCGGACGTCTACCCCACCCGCGCCCGCGGCACCTACGTCCTCCAGTCGGCCGGCAAGGACCGGATCTACCTCTCCCGCGAGGACGACAACGGGCGGGCGAACATGACGACCGAGGGCGGCAACCGCCAGCTCGCCTACCGCACCAACTTCTTCCTCCCCGACGGCGCCCGCCTCCAGGGCGACGATGGCAACGACGAGCAGGACGTCATCGAGGCGTTCGACGACATCGTGGTGGCCGGCGGCGCCTGAGCCACCGCGTCCATGCGGGAGGGAGAGGAGAACCGGACCGACCTGCTCGCCCCGCGCCTCCGGGCGTGGGGCGCGGCCTGCGCCTTCGCCCTCGGGATCGCCCTCGCCGGGCGCGCGGGCGCTTCCGCCGATCCGCCCGGCGCCGGGGCGTGGGCCGTCGCGGGCGTCGGGGTGCTGCTCGGCGCCCTGTCGGTGCGCAGGCGGGGAGCAGGGTGGGCGAGAGGGGTGCGGTGGGTGGGGCTTGCGATAGCCGCGGCGCTGTTCGGCGCCGCCTGGGGCGCCCACCGCCTGCACGAGCGCCCGCGGGACGACCTCGCTCGCCTCCTCGCCGGCGCCGAGCCCGGCGTCCCGCTGCGGGTCGAGGGCGTCGTCCTCGCGCCGCCGCGGCAGCGCCCGCCCCGCCCCGGATCGCTCGACGTCTTTCTCCACGCGCGCTCCGAGCCCGCGTTCCCCCTGCGCGTCGAGCGCCTGCTCCCCGACGGCGGAGAGCCCGTCCGCGCCTCCGGGCGGCTGACCGTCGCCGTCCCGGGGATCGCCGCGGGCGCCGTCCGCCCCGGCGACCGGATCACCGTGCTCGGCGCCTGGAGCCCGCCGCCCCCGACCCTGAACCCCGGCGAGGAGGCCCGGGCCGCGCGGAACGCGCAGCAGCGCCGCGTCGGTTCCCTCCGGACCACCGACCCCTCGCTCCTCCGCCCGGCCGTGCGCGACCTCGGCCCGCTCGACCGGGCCGAGCGGCGGGTGCGGCGGCTGGTCGCCGACCTGCGGGCCCGCGCCCTCGCGGCCGTCGGGGGAGGCGACGCGGACGAGGCGTCCGACGATCCGTCCCGCGCCTTCCTCCTCGCGCTGCTGCTCGGCGAGCACGAGCACGGCGTCGCCGAGACGCGGTCCGCGTTCCAGCGCGTCGGCGTCGCGCACCTGCTCGCGATCAGCGGGTTCCACCTCACGGCCCTGGTGCTCGTCGGCGTCGGGGCCGCGCGGCTCTTCGGCGACCGGGGGTGGCTCGAGCCCGCGCTCGCGGCGGCGCTGGTGGTCCTCTACCTCGCCGTGCTCCCGGCGGAGGCGCCGATCGTCCGGGCCGGGGCGCTCCTGCTCGCCCTGCTCGCGGCCGAGGCCTTCGGGCGGCGGTACGACCGCCTGACGATCCTCGGCTGGATCACCCTCGCGCTGCTCGTCTGGCGTCCGGCGGACGCCGGCTCGCTCGGGCTCCGGCTCAGCGTCGGCATCACCGCCCTGCTCCTCTGGACCGCCGAGGCGCGTCCGGAGTTCGTCTTCGGCCCGCCGCGCGTGCTCGGCTCGCCGTGGATCGGGCCGGGCCTCCTCGCGCGGGCCGCCCGTGCGCTCCGGTCGTTCTTCATGGTGAACCTCGCCTGCTGGCTCGTCGCCGCGCCGCTCATCGCCCGGCAGACGGGCGCGTTCAGCCCGCTCGGGGCGCCGGCGACGGCCCTGCTCACGGGTCCGCTGACGCTCGTGCTCGTCGCCGGGCACGCGGGCGCGATCCTCTCTTCGCTGCTCCCGGAGGCCGCGCCGGCCGTCTCGGCGGCGCTCGCCGCCCTCTGCCGCCCGGTGCTGGCGCTCGTGCACGCGGTCGACGCCCTGCCGTTCGCGCAGCTCTCCCTGGGGCGCGTCTCGCTCGCCTGGACGGTCTTCGCGACGGGCGCGGGCGTGGCGCTCGTCGCGCTCGGCCCGCGCCGCCGCGTGCTCGCGTGGAGCCTCGCCGGCCTCGCGGTGCTCTGGGGCGTCGCCGAGGCGCGGCTCCGCCCCGCCCTGGCGCCCGGCGTGCTCCTGCGCGTCGACATGCTCGCCGTCGGCGACGGCTCGGCGCTGCTCGTCCGCTCCGGCGAGGAAGCCCTGCTCTGGGACTGCGGCTCGCTGACGCCGGGCGTCGGGCTCCACACCGTCCCCCGCGCAGCCCACGCCCTCGGCGCCCCCACCCCCACCGCCCTGCTGAGCCACCCCAACATCGACCACTACGCGGGGCTGCCCGACGCCGCGCCGGCGCTCGGCGTCCGCCGCCTGCTCGCCTCCCCGGCCCTCTTCGCCGCGGCCGAGGCGGCGCCGGACGGGCCGGAGGCGCTGCTCCTCCGCCTCCTCGCCGCGCAGGGCGTCACGGCGGAGGCCCTCGCCGCCGGCGACCGCCTGCGGCTCGGGCACGCGGCGATCGAGGTGCTCTGGCCGCCGGGCGATCTCGCGGCCGCCGCGGGCGAGCGCCGCGCCCTCTCGGCGAACGACCTCTCGCTCGTGCTGCTCGCTCGCGTGCCCACCCCGGCCGGGGAACGCAGCCTCCTGCTCACCGGCGATCTCGGGCCCGAGGCGATCCGCCGCCTCCGCGAGCGGCGCCCCGGCCTCCGGGCCGACGTGCTCGAACTCCCCCACCACGGCAGCTTCAACGCCGAGGCCGCGCGCTGGCTCGCGGAGCTGGACCCCGCCGTCGTGCTCCAGAGCACGGGCCCGCGGCGCCTGGGCGACGAGCGCTGGGCGCCCTTCGCGGCGGGGCGGGCGTGGCTGATCACCGCGGCGCACGGCGCCGCCTTCGCGGAGATCCGCCGCGACGGCTCCGTGCGCCGCGGCGCGTTCCGCGCTGCGCCCGCTACCGGATCGCCCTGACGTACCGCTGGATCGCCTCCTCGAGCGCGTCCTGCGACCGCGCCGGCACGCGGTCGGCGTGGGCCCGCATCACCGCGGCCGCGGCCCCCGGGCCCGCCCGGCGGTTCACGTGCTCGGCGAGCTCCTTCAGGTCGCCCAGCTCGCTGCCGGGGCGCAGGTTCCTCCCGAGCAGGTCCTCGGCCGCCTGGCCGGGCGTCACGCTCAGGTGCACCCGCGCCCCGTGCCAGAGCAGGTCGCGCAGCGCCGGCAGCGCGGCGTGCCCCTCCGGCACGAGCCGGAACATCGCGAGCATCGTCTCGTAGTCGCGCGCCCGGTAGAGCGCCGGGACGAGCGTCGACGCGAGGTCGCCGTCGATCGCCGCGGGGCGGTCCTTCAGCAGCGCCGCCCCGAGCCGCGCCGCGTCCGCGTCGCGCCCGGAGAGCACCAGCGCCCGCGCCGCGTCCGCGAAGCGCTGCTCCTGCAGCGACGCGCGGACCGTCTCGCCCAGGTCCTCCGCCCCCGCGAGCGGGAGCGGCTCGTCCTCCAGACGCTGCCCCGGCGGCACGATCGTGATCAGCGGGTCGCCCAGCAGCGTCAGCTTCCACGGGCGGACCGGCGGCTCGTCCAGGCGCGCCGCCGCGCCCAGCGGCAGCCCGCTCCACAGCCGCTCCACCAGCAGCGGCGTCGGCACGAACGCCTGGAGGTACGGCTCGTTCACCGACCCGAAGTACGCGTACGCCCCGTGCTCCAGCCACCGCCCGGCGAGGTACCGCCGGTCGTCGCCGCGCTCGGCGCTGAACGAGTGCACGTAGTGCACGATCGCGGGCGTGAGCAGCGCCGGCGTGTCCGCCGGCGTCCCCGGGCCCTGCGGGAGGTTGAACGAGTTCGCGTTCCCCGCCGAGTTCACGAGCACCAGCCCCGCGTTCACCCCGCGCCCGGCGCCCATCCGCCAGTCGTGCAGCGTCCGACGCTCGCCGGAGAAGACCACCGTCTGGACCCCGCGCTTCCGCAGCCCCTCGGCCGCCTGCGCCCCGCTCCACGCGCTCCACGGCTCCTTCGCGTCGTCGTACGTGTCGAACACCCACGCCCGGTCGGGCGCCAGGAACAGCGAGCACATCGCCCGGTAGACCGAGGCCGGGCCGTCGCCGAGCAGCTGCCCGCACCAGGCCCAGCGCGCCCCGCCCCCGATGATCGCCCCGTCGTCGGCGCGCCCGATGAGGTCCGTCAGCGCGTACGCCCCGCCCTTGTCCTGCCCCGCCTGGTGCCGCACCTTCACCGGCGCGTTCAGCGCCAGCGTCACCGCGTCCAGGTCCTTGAGGTCCCGCCAGGAGAGCCCCGCCGCCTCCAGCCCCTCGCGGATGCCCCGCGCGAGCGCCGCCAGGTCCTCCGCCCCCATCTCCCCGGACGCCCGCCCCGACGGCGCCTCGACGACCAGCAGCGCCTGGAACCGCCCCGCCGCCAGCGCCAGCCCCCCCGCCCACGCCGGGTCCGCCGGGTCCACCACCACCGCGCCGAACGGCTCGAGCCCGGCCTCGCGGAACGTCTCCAGCGGGTCGCGCCCGTCCTCCGCCCCGCTCGGCAGCAGCGCGTCGCTCAGCGCACGGCGCAGCCGCTCCGCCCCCGCCGCGCGGTCGGTCGGCAGCCCCGCCCCCGACGAGCGGAACCGCACCACGCGCTCCGGCCCGAACGCCCGCACGAACCGCGCCACGTCCTCCCGCGCCCGGTCCGTCCCGTCGTCCCACAGCACCGGGTACCGCGCCAACCCCGCCCACCCGCCGATCGCCTCCAGGTACGAGGCCTCGTCCGGCACCACGACCACCACCGGCAGCACCCGCTGCGCCGCGGAGATCGCGGCCGAGCGCATCCCCAGGTAGATCTGCGGCGGCGCCGCCTTGGCCCGCGCGAAGAACTCCTGGAGCGAGACCTGCTCGCCGGGAGCCCCGCCCGCGGGAGCCTCCGCCGCCGGCGGGCTCGATCCGGCCGGGGAAGCCCCCCCCGGACCCCCCGGCGCGTGGAGGGCCAGGAGCGGGAGGAGCGACGCCAGGGGGAGCAGGGGCATGGGCAGACTCTATCGGACGCACGCCCCCGCGCCTCCACCCCCGCCCCGATCGCTCCCGGGAACTTCCCCGGAACGTCGCCCGGAGGAACCCGGCAGGCAGACGGCGGAACGGCGGATCGGAACCGCCCCCCACCCCCATCCCCACTCCGCCCCGCCCCCGCCGGAGCA
>CAYMFP010000018.1:0-22561 GCA_964389385.1 uncultured Phycisphaeraceae bacterium
GCACCGCATTGAAAATGCGGGTGTCGCCGGTTCAAGTCCGGCTCTGCCCATTCCGGAAGTGTTTGGTGAACCGCACTCGGCCGCACCCCGCGCCGCAAATCGCGACGCCACGGGCACTTCCAACCCTTCACAACCAGCATCCCGGGACGGTGCGGGCGTCTGCTGCGCACGATCCGGCGCCGGCCGCGCGCACGATTGCGCGCCGGCTCCTTCCCCGATGGCCCGCTGCCAGTCGGCATCGGTCTGCTGGAGGTAGAAGCCGGCGGCGATCGCCTTGCTGTTGCCGAGCCAGGCGCAGGCGGTGGCGAGGGGGAATTCGGCCGCGAGTTCGGTCTGTCGGCTCGCCCGCATGTTGTGCCAGGTGCGCGGCCAGGGCGTGAGCCCCGCTCGCTCGATGATCCGGCGGAGCTGGGGGTTGATGTTGGAGCCCTGCCGGTAGCGGGTGATGACGTGCTCGGCACCCTCCTCGGCCTCATCGAACGCCGCGAGCAGTTCTTCCCGCAGCTCGGGGAAGAGCGGGACCACCCGCGTCCCCTTGCCCTCGTGGTGCTCGGTCTTCGAGCTGCGGACCGTCATCCGGCCCGCGCTCCAGTCGATGTCACCCCACCGGAGGGCGAGGCCCTCGCTCGGCATCCGCAGCCCGCCGACGCGGCTGAGCAGCACCATGAGCCGCCATTCGGCGTCGGGGCAGGCCTCGAGGACGCGGGCGAGCGCCTGCCGCGTGACGAAGTGCTGCCGCTCCTGGTTCTCCTGGCTGCCGGCCCTGACCTCCGCGAAGGGGTTCTCTTCGAGCAGCCCGCGGCGGACGCCCCAGCGGAACATCTGCCGGCAGTAGAGCACGGTCCGGGAGATGGTCGCCTGGGCGTAGCCCTCCTCGCGGAGCGCCTTCCGGAAGCCTTCGGCGTCCGCCGCGCGGATCCTCCGGACCGAGCGGCCGGCGCCGAAGTGGCGCAGCAGCGCCGCCTCCGCCTGCCGCATCCGCGTCAGCGTGCTCTCCTTCACGGCGACGCCGGCGAAGAACTCCTCGAGCATCGCCGCCAGCGTCGCCTGCCCCACGCGCTCCCGCCGCTCGACGAGCCCGACGTTGGCGAGCTTGGCGTGCATCCGGTCGGAGAGCCCGGCGAGCCACGCGGCCGTCACCTTGTCGGCCGTCGCCCCCGTTGCGCGGGCGATCGCGAGCCGCTCGACGTAGCCGCGGATCTCCGCCGCCTGCTTCTCGCTCACCCGGCCGAGGCGGATGCCGCGGCGCCGGCCGTCGACGTTCACGAGCAGCCGGCGGGTCCCGTTCGGATCGCGTGCGATGCTTGCCATGTGCGTGTCCTTGCTGCCTCTGCGTCCGCGTCCATTGTGCGGCCCGATGCGGCTGAGCGCCACCCTATGCGGGAGATTCGTTCGTTCCGTTGGTCAGAATGGGAGGTCGCTGTCGTCGATCACGGCCGTGTCGTCGCCGTCGATGCCGCCGCCTGGGGCGTCGTCCGCCTCGCGATCCGCCCCCTCCTCCTCGCCGTCCACGTACTGCCACACCGCGGGCCGACGCTTCTTCGCGTCGCCGGGATCCACACGGATGAGGAGGCCGACCGCCGCGAGGGCCTGCAGCATCCCGCCGGCCCGCTCGTGCTGCGTCGGGCGCAGCCCCACGGCCCGTGCGGCGGTGCGCTGGTCGAGCTTGAACGGACCGCCCCGGTGGTGCCGGTGCAGCTCGAGCGTGATGGCAGCCATGAGCCGCATCAGCGGGTCCGGCAGTGGGCGGGCGGCCGCGGGGATGCGATCCGCCTCGAACGCCTCCAGGCCGCGGCGGATCGCCAAATCCATCGGGCCCTCGCCGGGGAGGTGCTGCACTTCGGGGATCTTGCCGACGAGGACGGCGAACGTCTCGGCGACGCTCTCGGGGCGGATGCCCTCGTCCATCCCCCAGTGCGTCTCTTCCGCGAGCCGCCAGAGCTCGGGGTCGGACGGCGCCAGGTCGTTGGCCTTCGCCACGCGGGCGGCTTCGAAGATCCGCCTGCGGGCGATCGGGTGGATGCCGCTGGCGTCTCGCCGGCCCTCATCCGGGGCGTCCTCGCACGCCAGAGGGGCAGAGGGCCGGAGGGGCAGAGCGTCGGAGGTCCGGAGGGCCTGAGGCTCGGAGGGCCCGAGGTCCGGAGTCGCAGAGGGTCGGAGGCCCCGAGGGCCTGAGGTTCTGAGGTTCCTCCGCCGATCGTCCCCCTCTGACCCTCCGGCCCTCTGGCGTGCGGGCATTCCGACGCTTTCGTTCCAATTGATCGGCGAGCAATCCGCCGAGGGGTCCGGCGGGGGGCGGCGCCCGTTGTTCTGGGCTACGGTCATCATGGAGTCCTGGCCTTGGTGCCCGCGTTGCAGCCGCGGGCCGGAGAAGCCGCCCTGAGGCCGCGAGGCCTCGGGGGCGGGGTTTGGGGGTGGCGACGGGGGAGAGCGGCTCCTGAGGCCATCCACGGCCCGCGAACGGGCCTACTCGGCCACCTTGCGATCCTGGCGGCCGAACTGCGGGTTGAGGTAGCCGGAGCCGGCGCAGCGGTTGCAGCCGACGCCCTTGCAGTGCGGGCAGAGCCGCACCGCGAGACCTTGCCGGAGCGAGCTGGTGAGCTTGTGGAAGTCGGCCTCGATCGCCGGCCGGTGGATCCACGCCCCCGCCTTCGTGCCATCGACGATCTCAGCAACCTGGCGCCGCAGCGCGTGCAGCCGGTTGATCGCGTCGCGGAGGCGTTCGTTCATCTCGATCAGCTCCGGCGGGAGTGCCGCGGCCGCCGGCTCCGAGTCCGCCTGCGCCGCGGGCGTGCTGGCGGCGGCCGGAGCCTCGGTCTCCGCGCCCTCGGTCGGATTGGGCTCGCCGTCCGCCGCGAGGGCTGCGAAGGGCTCCCCGGCGTCCTCCGGCTCGCCGGCGGCGATCTCGCCGACGCTGAACGTCGTGACGGCCTCGCCAGCCTCGTCCCGGAACGGGCTGGGCTCCTGGTCCGCGGGGTCGCGCTCCGGCTCACGGTCGCTCGCCGGCTCCCCGGCCGAAAATGGTCGCGCGACCACTTCGGGCAGAGCGGCCAGCTCCTCGGCGGGCGGGGCGAGTTCCCGCAGCGCCGCGGCGATCGATCCGATGTCGCCGCTCGCGATCTTCGGCTCCAGCAGTTCACGGTGCCCGGCGAGCTGCATCGCGCGCCGGGCGGTGCGGGCGCTGCCGCCCCAGGTCTCGGAGAGTGCGGCGGTCCACCGGCCGTGCTCGACGCCGGCGCGGAGGCGAAGCAGTTCCGTGCCGATCTCGAGCGTCTCGATGAGGCCCGCACGCACGCGCTCTTCCGAAGCCGTCATCCGCTCGCGGAGGCGGGCGAGGTCGCGGCAGAGCAGGTCGGGCTGGGCGTCGATCCCCGGGTTCATGCGCCACCCCGCTTCCGCTTGGCGCGGCTGGGGGCGAAGGCGATCTCCCAGGCCTTCGGATCCGCCTCGCGCACCCGGCGCTCCGCCTCCACGGCCACCTGCCCGGTGGTCAGGTGCGGGAGCTCGTCACGGACGTAGATCTTGTGGGCCTCGATCGCCTGGAGCACGCGGCGGCGGAGGCGGGGCGGGTCGTGATAGAGCCGGCTCATGCGGCACCGCCTTCCGAGCCGGCCGCGGGCTGGCGGAGCCAGTCGCGGAGGACATCCACGCTGATCAGCGTCCGGCGCCCGGACCGGGGGACCGGGATCTCGCCGCGCTTGACGAGGTCGTGCAGGTGCCGCTCGCTGCAGCCGAGGGCCTGGGCGGCTTCGGCCTGGCTGAGTGCCAAGCGGCCGGCGAACGGATCGGTCGGGGCGTCGGTGGTGCGGAGGCTCGGCATCAGGCCCGCCCCCCTTCCGCGACGGTGCGGCGGTCGAGTGTGTCGCGGGCCTTCTCGATGTTCACGAGCCAGCGGGCGCCGGCACGGATGGCGGGGACATTGCCGGATTCGGCCTCGCGCCTGAGCCAGGCGATGGGGACGCCGAGACTCGCCGCGGCGCGGCGGATCGGCACGAACGTGGTGCTGGTGCGGCTTTGCATGCCCCCACCATCGCCTGCCCTCAATGGCCGTCGCTGTGTCAGCCCCGCGACTTTTTCCCCGGTTTCCTCCGCCTTCCCCCGTGGGCGTCGAAATCGTCGATGTCTGTCGTCTTCTCAGGCCACTCCCGCTTCACTTCCTCGATCGAGTAGAGCCATGGCCCGCGCGGCTGCGGCTGCCATCCTCGAATCCGGCCGGCCTTCCTTGCTTCCGCGAGGAGCTTGGGGTAGACGAATGCTTCCGTCGCCTCGTTGAACCAGCCGGCAGGCCGCATGTCCTGGGGCGCCGCCGCCTTCGACTGATCCCCTCCGGGAGGAGCGGTCGGGACGGTGGTGCGCACCGCCGCGAATATCCCGGCGAGCACTCCCGGCTCCTCCTCCCGAAGCCGGCGGGCGAAGCGGCAGATCCGTTCCCACGCCGCAACCCGACGCTCCTCCTCGCCGTGATCGCGGATGAAGGCGGCGACGGCGGCGGCCGATGCTTTGAACGCCTCGGGGTCGGTGATCTCGATCTCGCGGCCCTCCTCCATCCACCGCAGGGCGTCGTCCTCGTCACGCGGCCCCACGAACCCCGCCAGGGCAGGCCGGGGCG
The DNA here is from genome assembly GCA_964389385.1 of uncultured Phycisphaeraceae bacterium. Classification (GTDB taxonomy): domain Bacteria; phylum Planctomycetota; class Phycisphaerae; order Phycisphaerales; family UBA1924; genus CAYMFP01. The sequence goes on from CAYMFP010000018.1 coordinate 4,610, forward strand.
CTGGCGGTCGCCACAGGTCCGAGCGGATGATCGCCTCGGCGCCGGCGTGCACGTCGTGCGCCGCCACCACGAGCGCCACCTTCACGGCCAGCGGACGCGCCGGCGGGTGCACGCCCGGTCGGGGCTCGAGCGAGGGGCCCTCTTCGCCGAGCGGATCCTCGCAAACGGTGCCCTCTGCGATTGCCCAAGGGCGAGGGGGCAGCGCCGGGCGCTCCCGCACGAGGGGGCCGCGGCGCTCCTCGCCCGCCGGGCCACCGCCCGCCCACACAAGCCGGCCGCGGCCCCGGCGGGCCCACTCACTCCGCAGGAGCCGGGCGCGCGGCTCGGTCCAGCGAGGTCCCATCGCCTCATCCTCCCGCCGCTCGGCCGCCACCACGAGATCCACGGCCTCCCGGCAGCGGGCGACGCACCATGCGGCCCTCGCGGGTTCGCCCAGGAACGCCGCGACATCCTCCTGGTCCCATGCCGTCCGCGGGAAGGCCTCACGCATGGCCGGCGTATCGGCAGGCGGCCGCGTCGGACTGAACACAGCGGCACCTGTGCCCCCGTGCATTCGCCGCAACTGCATGCGAGCCAGGTGGTTGCGAGGGGTGGGCCGTGGGCCCGCCGCCGATGAATCCGCTACGCTCGGCAGCGGCGCCGGCGGAACGGTCCCACCGGCGGGAGGGGCCATCGTGGGCGACAAGCGAACCGATGTCCGACGCTGCCCACCAGGCGGGCCGCCGCCGGCCCAACTCCTCGACGAGGCGCCGGACGACGCGGGCGAGCTGGTCGACTACTTCGCCCGCCTGAGCCCCCGGCAGGTTGCGAGCTGCGCCCCCGGCGTCATCGTCGATGCCATCGACCGCGAACTCTGGTCGCTGCCCGAGCTGTGCCGCGTGCTGGTCGCGGCGATGGAGCGCGCGAGCGATCTCCCGAGGCTCGCGCAGCACGGGGCGGCGCGAGCCTGAGCGGCCCGACCTCCCGCATCACCGCCCCGCGGACAACCGCCCCGAACATGGGCAAGCCGTACCCGCCGGATACGGGCATGCACGGCCTCGACGTAGATGAATCGCGAGGCTGGAGAGCCCGAAACAGGCACCGTAACCCATCCGTAGCTCGTGCTACATCGGTACCTGTTCCGGGGCTGTCTGGTTGCGGTCGCGCGACCACTTTGGCCGCTGGCCCCCGGCACGTTCGCAGCGCCGCGAAGGGCCGACCCCGCCAGGGACGCGGCCCGTCGTGTTCGGCGTGAGCGGCGGGCCCCTTCGCCTTCTCGCGCTACCGGCTCGACGTGAAACGCCCCACGACTCCGAGCTGCTTCTGCGGATCGCGGGTGATGACGCCGGCCCGCTCGAGTTCGCTGAGCCCGTAGGTGACGATGCGATCGTGCAGCCTGGTCGCGGTCGCGATCGTCCGCAGGCGCGTGGCGAAGGTGCCGTCCCCCTCGGCGAGTTCATCGAGGTAGAGCGCCACCTTGATGGCGGCGTGGAGGCGGCTGCCGAGTGCGAGCGCCGCCAGGTGCGCCCGCGTGACATGGTTCAGGCGTGCTCCCGTCTCGACGGACGGGGCGGGGACATCCAGCGTTCCGACCACGTGCGGCCTCCTGCATTCCGGTGCATCCGGATGCCGGAGGATCATGCCACAGCGGATCGGCACCGTGTTGTGCAAATGTGTGGGGCGATAACCTCATTTGGGGCACCGAAGCAGCGGAACGCCCCGGGCGACCATCGTCACGGCATCGCCACGTCAGACCAGGGCAGAGCCCGCATCGGCGGCATCGGCGGCACGGCGGGGCCGCTCCGTCTGCTTCTTGATGAAGCTGTCCAAGTCCGCCTTCTTGAAGCGGACGGTGTTGGGGCCGAGCTGCACCCGCGGCACCTGGCCGAGGGCCACGTACTTCCAGAACGTCCGCTCGCTGACGGCGAGGTAGGCCGCGGCCTGCTTGCTCGTCAGGAGCGCTGGATCGATTCGCTGGTCCATGGTCTCCGCCTCCCACGACGTCTTGATCAGTCGAGGTTCACGTCCACGCCCCACGCCGGCCAGTCGACATCCACTTCACCGACCACTCGCACACGCTGGAGCGTCGGCAGATTCTGGACCTCCACGCCCTCCGGAACCCGTACCCCCCGGCTCGCGATGGAGTGCAGCGACCAGCCGCACCACACAAGGGCGGCGAGCACCGCCGCCCGGAAGCCGGCCGTCGCCGCGGTCGCGGCTCGTCGTCGCGGCGGCGGCACCGCCTCGGCGGACGCAACGTAGAGCCCAAGCTTGCCCGCCCACTCCCTCGCCTCGGCGGCGCCCGCCGCGTGCACGAGGATCTCTCGATCCTCGCCCGTCTGCCGGTCCGCGCCGCGCACCCGGTACTCCATGCTCCTGCTCCTCTTCTCCCGCCGATCGCTGGCGATTCTCCCCAGCGTACCGGGCAGCGCCGGCAGTCATCCGCGCTCGGCGCCGTCGTATCCGAGTTCTCGGGCCCGTGCCTCTGGTGCCGCGGACGTTCGCTCGCGGGGCGGTCGGCAGACCTGCCAGCACGGGCGAGCCCCCGCGCCGGGGATGTGCGGGCGTCGCGGAGAAAGCCGCGGGTTCCGTTCCGGGAGGCGGGGGCCAACCTGGGACTCCGGCCGGGAAACCCGGCGGGGGGGCGGGCAACATTTTGGCGGCGACGGGTCCCTCCGCCGGTCGCGTGGCAGCGTGCGCCCCGGCCCCGGGCATCCCGCGAGATCGATCAGGCGTCGGCGGACGCCGGCCTTGGTCCAACCCCGTTCACTTCCGGGGCCGCTCGGCGCTGCCGGTCCGCGATCCCCTCCCGCGTCCGCTGGATCTTCGCGAGCAGGATCTCCGCCGACTCCTTCGACCGCGGCTTGAACACCGGGCGGCCGTGCTCGTTCAGCACCGTCCACAGCCCCGGGCTCGTCTCCGTCAGCTTCGGCTCCATCACCGGCCCCCGGCGTGTTCCGTTGCGTCCTGTGGCTGGCCCGCTCCCCCTGGTGGGAAACGGGCTGGGAGTGGGGGACCGGGCGACGTTCCGCCGGCGACGAGGCCCTCCACAGGTCCCGCGTCTGAGGCGCCGCGGCGTGGCGGGATCGCCGCCTGCGCCCGCAGCAGCCGCGCGAGCATCTTCTCCGCCTGCTCCTTGGAGCGCGGGCTGAACATCCCGTTGGGGTTCGCCCGGTCGCGCACCGTCCACAGGCCCTGGTGCGGCCCGTCCGGGATCTGGTGCAGCTCCGGCGGCATCGGCGTCTCCTCTCGGTGCTCCCACCATACCGAGCCTGCTGCCGCCTCCCCCCCTGCTGCTCGACAGCGGTGGAGAATCCCCCCGATGCCGTCTCCGGGGACGGGGGGTAACCTGAGACTCCCGGCCGGGAAACCCGGCGGGGGGGCGGGCAACTTTCCGCCGCCGACGGGTCCCTCCCCGGGGCCCCCGCCCCACCCCAGCCCATCCCACCTCAGCCGCAGCCCTCGGCCGGGGAGGTTCGCTCAGTGCCCCTCGGCGAGGCGCCGCAGTTCCACGATGACCTCGGGCGGATAGTTCCGGTCGGGATAGGCCGCCTCGATCTCCTCGAGCCGGGCTCTGACCACCGCCTGCGCCTCGGCGATGACGGCGCGGAGTTCGCGGAGCCGGTCGATCTCCTCGGGCGTGACCCGCTCGCCGCTCCGGATGCGCCGGGCCAGCGTCAGCGCCTCCTCTTCGACCGCCGCGAGATGCGCACCCTGATCGGCCCCGGTCGCCTCGGCGGAGTGCCCCGCACGGCCGCCGGCGGCACCCCCGCGACCCACGATGCCGGCGGGCGTCGTGGTGGCGCGGGCTGTGCCTTCTGGCTGCTGCGCGGCTCCCGCAGCGTCGGGCGGCGCGGCGCCAGCCGGCTCCGCGGCCGCGGGGCGGAAGACGCCGAGGATGCCGCGGACGCGACCGTCCAGCCACGCCTGCAGTTCGTCCTCGGACGGCGGGACGTCCACCAGCTCCATCACCGGCTCGCCGGTCTTGGGATCGATCAGCGGCTCGCCGTCGAACATCACCGGCCGCTCCTCCCGCCGCGTCAGGATGGGGACGCCGATCTTCATCAACTCGACGAGATCCGCCGGCCGCAGGCCTGGCTTGAGCTGCTTCACGTTTCCGTCCTGCTGGACGGTCATGAGCGAACCGTGTTCGTCGTAGAAGAACGTGCCGGGCTCGTAGCCGCTCGGGTGCTGCGGCTGGCGGAGGACGGGGCGCTCGCGGGGGTCGCCGGCCTTGGCGTAGGCCATCTGCCGCGCCGCCTCTTTCTCCTCATCGCTCCAGTGCAGGCTGTCGATGATCGCGAGTTCCCGATTGAGCGTGGCTTGCTTCTGCCGCGTCTCCTCGTCGTACTTCCACTCGACGAGGTCCTTCTCGCCCTGGAACCCACGGCGCTGCAGCTCCTGGTCGCGGGCGAACTCCCGCTCCTCGGCCTCGGCGGCGAGCTGGCGCTGCTGCTCGAAGCCCTCGGCCCCGAGCTGGCGGCGCTGCTCGAAGTTGGCGGCTTCGCGCTCGCGGGCGAAGTCCTGGCCGATGGAGGTCTGCAGGAGCGCGAACCGCTGGGCGTCCTGGCGGGCGCGGTTGGCCTGCTCCATGCGGAGCAGCTCCATCTCGGCCTGCTGGTCGAGGGCCTGCTGGCGGAGGCTGAGGACCGCGCCCGGGTCGGCCTCGCGGCGGGGGGCGTACTGGTTGCGGATGGCCATGGGGGAGTCCTTTCCCGGCTCGTCCGGGTGGGAGGGCGTGGGTGTCGGAAGACCCGCCGCGGCCGTCGGGCCGCCGCCGGGGTGCAGAGCGTCAGGCCGGCGGCGGTCCGTTCCGATCGTCGGGCGCCGCCGCGGCGACCATGGCGAGGATGCCGGACCGAACGGCGGGAGGCAGGCGATCCCAGGCCGCGACCACCCGGCGCAGGTCGTCGGGCAGCGGCGACTCCGAACTCTCCGACATAGGGCCGCAAGCGGCGGAATCGGGTGGAACTGCGCACGATGCCGCGTACAGTTCGCGGGCGTCGGACGTTTCCCGCTGGGTTTTCGTGGGATGTTCAAGTCCGGCTCTGCCCACTTCAGCCGACGGCGCCGAGGAGAGAGACGAGCGCCGGCGGAGAGAGGGGCCGACGGCCCAAAAGGCGGGGCTTCCCACCGGGGAGTCCCGCCTTTCTTGTTTTTGCGGCTCTTTGCGTTCTGCTCCGCGGCCCGGCGCGGCCCACCCACCGCCCGATCCGGGGCTTCTGCGCGCCGCGTTCGCGCGCCCGACCCGCCGCCTCATCGGGCGAACCACTGGCCCCGAAGTCCCGGCGCTTCGTCCGAGCACCGGACGACGCTGCTCCGAGCATCGACCGACACGGGGGACCGATGGCCGCTGCACGCTTCCAGAGGCGGGTGATCGCCCGGTCGGACGGGACGCGCGGCCGGGCGGCGCGGCCCGTTTCTTTTCCGGACGGCGTGAGCCAGGACGCGCTCCGCCGGGCCCGCACGAACAAGGACAGGAATGGGGTGATCGAACGCACGATCCGCGGCGGCACGCCGGCCGGGCCGGCGGCGTGAGCCGTGGGATGCCCGCGGCCCCGGCGATCGGCGCCGCGGGGGACGGACGGAACGGTGGGATCGGGACCGACGGCCTCGGCCGCGGTCGAGGAGAACCGGGAGCGCGTCGCGGGGCGTCGGACGGCCGCCGCCAGAACCGTGCCGTGATCGAGCGCCCGGGCGGTTGAGCCCGTTCCCCGTGCGGCGGGCGCCCGCCGCACGGGGCTTTCCGAAGGCCCGGGCCTCGCCGGCCGGGGGCCTCAGCCCGCGACGCCGAGCAGGCGCCGGTAGTGCTCGCGGACCGTCGCCTCGCCGTAGCGCCGCTCGAGCCGCCGCACCGTGAAGTGCCCGTCCGCCACCGCCCGGTAGTGGTCGATGAAGACGACGTTGATCGACGCCCCGGCGAGGGCGCCGAGCAGCGGGACCGCCTGGGCCGCCGCCTTCTCCCCGACCGCGACCCCGAACCGCTGCCCCACCGCGTGGATCAGCCGCAGCATGCCGGGCGCGACCTCCCGCCCCGCTGTGGCCCCGGCCCGCCGGGCCGCGGCCGCCCGTGCCGCGGCCGTCACCTGGCTCGCCAGCGCGTGCCGCAGGGCGAAGTAGCCCGTGTCGGCCGCGTCGTCGCCGTCGTCGCCGGGGCGGCCGAGCCCGAAGACGGCCACGCACTCGGCCCGCGTCCGCGGGTCGCGCAGGTCCTCGCCCTGGGCCCGCGCGTGCGCGGCGATCTCCGCCATGATCGCCACCGTCGTGATCGGCAACTCGAACGGGAGCCCGATCAGCCCGCCCGCCCCCCCGATCGCCCCCGAGGCCGCCACGATCGCCCGCTGCCGGACCGAGGAGGGCGCCAGGTTCCCGACCGGGTGCATGCGCAGGATCGCCGCCCGGTACGCGTGCTCCAGGGCGCCCCGCGAGAGGTCGCCGATGCGGTCGGCGATGCTCCGCGGCAGGAACTCCAGCCCGGCCTCGATCGGGCGTCCGATCGTCTCGGCGAGGCGGATCGCGAGCCCGGGGCGTTCGAGCTGGCGCACGGCCCGGGCGAGGGCCGCCTGGTCGGCGGCGTCCAGGGCGGGGGCGACGGCGGAGATCGTGGCGGTGGTCACATCCCCGTGTACGGCGGAGGCGCGCGCATGTTTCGCGCCGTTTCGATCCCCGAGACCGGGGCGGGGCCGCGCCGGAAGGGGACTGCGCCGGTCCAGCGGTGCTAGGCTGCCGCCCCCTTTCCCGGGTCGGCGGAGCCCCCGCCGCCCGTCGCCTGTCCGAGAGGAGCCGGATCGATGCTGGGTCGCGTGTTCAAGGCGTACGACATCCGCGGGACCTACCCCGACCTGCTGAACGACGCGATGGCGTGGCAGATCGGCGTCGGCAGCGCCACCTTCCTGCTGAACGACGCCGCCGCCCAGGGCGAGACGACCCCGATGATGAAGACGGTCCTCGTCGGGCGGGACATGCGCAAGAGCAGCCCGAAGCTCTCCGAGGAGCTGATCAACGGGCTCCGCGTCGGCAAGGCCAGCGTGATCGACCTGGGCATGGTCGACACCCCGTTCCTCTACTTCGCGATCAACTACCTGGACTGCGCCGGCGGCGTCATGGTCACCGCGAGCCACAACCCGCCGCAGTACAACGGCTTCAAGATCTCCAAGCGCCGGGCCAAGCCGGTGGGCGAGGCGACCGGGCTCGCCGAGGTCCGCAAGCACGCCGCCATGAGCGACCGCGGGCAGGCGGGCGAGCTCGTCGGGCGGCTCGAGACCCGCGACCTGTGGGACGCCTACGCGCAGCACGTCCGCCGCTTCCTCAACCTCGGCGGGGCGAAGCTGAAGGTCGTCGTCGACGCCTCGAACGGCATGGCCGGCACGATGTGCCCGAAGGTCTTCGGGAAGAACGGCGCCCACGTCCCCGGGCTCGAGATCGTCGAGCTGAACTACCAGAACAGCAAGGGCGAGTTCGTGCACGAGCCGAACCCGCTCGTCGCCGCGAACCTCGCCCAGCTCCAGGAGGCGGTGCGGAAGGAGGGGGCCGACCTCGGCATCTGCTTCGACGGCGACGCCGACCGCTGCGTCGTGGTCGACGAGCGGGGCGAGATCGTCGGCTGCGACATGCTCACGGCCCTGCTCGCCCGCCACTTCCTGAAGCGCAACCCCGGCGCCGCGATCGTCTACGACCTGCGGAGCACCAAGGCCGTCGAGGAGGACGTGCGGGCCGCCGGCGGGCGCCCCGTCCGCGGGCGCGTCGGGCACGTCTTCATGAAGGGCCTCATGGCCGAGCACGACGCCCCCTTCGGCGGCGAACTCAGCGGGCACTTCTACTTCCGCGACAACTTCCACGCCGACTCCGGCGCGATCGCGATGGCGACCGTGCTGACGGTCCTCGCCGAGGAGGGCAAGAAGATGAGCCAGCTCATCGCCCCCATCGCGCGCTACCGCCAGAGCGGCGAGATCAACTTCGAGAACGAGCAGAAGGACGAGACGCTCGGCGAGCTGCACGACGCCTACGCCTCCCGCGGACAGGTGGACACCCTCGACGGCATCAGCATCGACTGCTTCGAGAGCGAGGGGTGGTGGGCGAACATCCGCAAGAGCAACACGGAGCCCCTGCTCCGCCTGAACGCGGAGGCGAAGGACGAGGCGACGCTCGACCGCGTCCTCAAGGAGATCGCGCCCCGCCTCGGCAAGCGCGTCGCCCACTGACCCCTCCGGCGCACCGAGACGACAGGACCAGGGGCCCCTGACCGGGGCCCCTGTTTCGTTTGGCCGCGGGTTCAACTGCCCTCGGGATCGCGTGCGCGGCATCGGAACCCGGGGGGCCCCCGAACAGATCATGGACCCCCGCCGGGGGCCGCTTCTTCCGCACCTACCCAGCCTTCAAGACGGAGGTGGACCACATGGCCCTTGAACAGAACACGCGCGAGGCCCAGGATCGCGCCCAGGGCGTCGGCGACACGAACCGCCGCCCCGACGACGCCACGGAGCACGGCGGAACCCGCACCGAACGCCTCGCCGAGCAGGCCCGGGCCCGCGCCGCCGAACTCCGCGAGTGCGGGCTCGAGGAGTTCTCGGAGGCCCGCGAGGAGATCCGCAAGGACGCCCGCCAGATCGCCCTCGAGGGGCGCGAGGGCGCCCGACGGATCGCCGAGCAGCAGAAGTCGCGACTCGCCGCGCACATGCACCGCATCGGCGACTCGCTCCGCCAGGCCTCCGGTTCCCTGGAGCCGGAGGAGTTCACGCCCGTCCGCAGGTACAGCCAGATGGCCGCGGAGCGCATCGACTCGCTCGCCGATTATGTGGAGCGGCACGACGCCGACGAACTCGCGGAGGACGTCGCCGGCTTCGCCCGGCGGAACCCCGAGCTGTTCCTGGGCGGGGCCTTCCTCGCCGGGATCGCGATCGGCCGGTTCCTCCGCGCCGGCTCGCAGCGCGACGCGTCGGCCTCCATGAGCGGGCGCCGCGTCCGGGGCGACGACATCGAGGACCTCGCCCGCAGCAGCGGCGGCGTCTCGGGCAACCCCTTCCGCGCGGGCGACGTCGGCGACACCGGCCCGTACCGCCGCTCGCCGATGAGCAGCGACTACGCCGAGCACGAGATCGCCAACCCCGGCGCCCGCGACATGGGCCGCCCGGTCGGCGACGCCCGCCCCGAGCCCGAGGACATGGGGCCCTACGGGCGCACCACCGCCGGCGGGTACGAGTCGACCCCCGCCGGTTCGGACGCCCGCCGCGCGGGCGACCTGCGGGCGCAGGCCGGATCGACGGGCGACGCCGGGTTCGCCGCCGGATCCTCGGGCGCCGCGTCCGAACTCGAGAGCAAGCCCGACGCGGCCCCCTCCGACACCGGGCGGAAGGAGGGCATGTAAATGACCGCCTTCGGAACCGACTACCGCTCGGCCTCCCGCATGGGGCGCGGGTACGGCGAGGCCCGCCCCGCCGAGCCCTCGCTGGCGAGCCTCATCCGCGACGCGACCCGCGAGATCTCGCGCCTCTTCCGCCAGGAGGTCGAGCTGGCCAAGGTCGAGACGACCGAGAAGGCCGCGAAGGCCGCCCGCAACGCGGCCGCCCTGATCGCGGGGATCGTGCTCGCGCTGCCGGGGCTCATGGTCCTGCTCATCGGCCTCGGCTTCGCCCTCTCGGCCGGGCTCGAGGCGCTCGGCGTCGCCGACACGCTGGCGTACTGGCTCGGCCCGACGATCCTCGGCGCCCTCTTCCTGCTCATCGGCGGCCTCCTCGTCATGAAGGGCGTCAACACGCTCCGCAAGACGAGCATGGTGCCGCACAAAACCATCGAAACCCTCCGGGAAACCGGCGAGTGGGCCAAGGCGCACGGCGGCGCCCGCCGCGACGGCGACCCGGCCCACCAGCACACCACCGCGAACGGCGCCCGCGCCGAGGAGGTGACGGCGTGAAGCACACGAACACCAACGGAAGCATGGCCGACGACGCCCGGCGCGAGGTGCGGGCCGTGCAGGAGCAGGCCCGCGCCGCGAAGGCCTCGGCCGAGCAGGGGTACCGCGAGGGCATGCGCGAAGGCTCGTACGCCGACCGCGACACGCAGCCCAGCAGCGACGAGATCCGCCGCGACATCGGGCGGACCCGCACCGAACTCGACCGCACCCTCACCGAGCTCGAGCGCCGCCTGAGCCCCGAGGCGATCGTCGATCGCGTCGTGGACCACGCCATGAGCTGGGTCGACCGCGGCGTCTGCCGCGCGAAGACCTCCGGCGGCGCCGAGCGCCTCGCCGCCCTCGGGCGGAGCCGGGCCGTCCCCCTCACGCTCCTCGGGCTCGGCGCCGGCTGGCTCGCGGCCGAGATGTTCAGCGAGAAACGCGCCGAACGCCGCGGCCGCGCCTGGGAGGACGACCTCGGCTTCGAGGGCTCCGAGTACGCGATCTCCGCGAACGCCGGGCGGGCCAAGCCCCCTGGGCACTCGATCCGGGACGACCGCGTCCAGCACGAGGAACTGGCGATCCGCCCCGTCTACAGCGCGGAGACCGGCTCCAAGCTCGGCTACGAGCAGACCGTCCCCGGCGGCACGAGCGGGATCGCCGGCCCGGCCCCGATCGGGCCCGGCGGACCGGGCGAGGGCGCCTCGTCCCGCCGCGGCTACGCCCGCGACGACGACGAAACCGCCGGCCTCGAGATCCGCGACGCCGGCAACCGCCCCCGCGGCCTCCCGTACGACTACTCCAACGTCGAGGAGGGCGACTTCGACGACGACCCCGGCGTCGGCCAGCCCGAGATGGGGCCGCGCGGCGGCGTGCACGCCAAGGGCATGCTCGGCGGCCGGATCGGACAGATCCGCGACCGCGTGGGCGGCATGGGCGACATCCGCCACCGGGCCGGCGACGCGGCGGGGCACGTGCGCGAGCGGGCCTCGTCGGTGTGGGACTCGACCGCCCACGCGATGAGCCGCACAGGCGCCAGCATCCGCGACAACGCCGAGGCCGCGACCAGCGCGATCGCGCACCAGAGCCGCGTCGCCTGCGAACGCGCCTCCGACACCTACGACCGCCATCCGCTCACGCTGGGCGCGGTCGCCTTCGGCGTCGGGCTGCTCGCGGCGCTCGCGCTGCCCGCCTCGCGCCGCGAGAACCGCTGGTTCGGCGAGGAGTCCGACGAACTCTACCGGCGGGCGAAGTCCGCCGGGCGCGAAGCCGTCCGCCGCGGACGGGAGGCCGCCGAGCACGTCGGCGAGGCCGCCCTCGAGGGCGCCGGCGTCGATCACCTCCGCTCCCCGCGGGAGGTCGTGCGCGCGGCGCGGGAGGCCGTCGAGGCCGCCGCCCACACCGCCGCCGAGGAAGCCAAGACCGGCCTCCACGAGGGCGTCGAGATGGCCGAGACCGAGATCAACCGCCGGACGGGCGGCGACGAGAACGCGCGTTCCGACGACGAGGGGCAGCAGTCATGACCGCGCACAAGCCCCGCGACGACCGCGGCGGGAGCCGTCGCCCCCGCGACGAGCAACGCCGCTCCGAGGCGGCCGGGTCCTCTCCCGGGCGCATCGACGAGACCGTCGAGCAGGCCCGCCCCGGAGGCGTGCGCAACGAGGCGCACATGGAGGGCTCCGACCCTCGGCGCGGCGACAGGCCGCGCATTTCCGACCCCGACGTCTCCACGACGGTCGAGGGATCGCGCGGAGAGAACGTCCGCGAGTAGGCCCGGAACGATCACGACGACCGAGCGGCCCCCGCCGACGCGGGGGCCGTTCATTGCGCCCCCCGAGCCGGCCTCCCCCGCCGGCCGCGGAACCCGCACGCCCGCCCGTCGCCCGACCCGCACCCCACCCGTTGTCCCGCCCATCGCTTCGCCCGCCCCTCCCGATCCGCCGCGCGCCCGCCCGGGGCCGGATCGCCCCGATACACTGCCGGTCCATGAACGTCTCGCAGTTCTTCGAGCACTGGAAGATCGCCGAGAACCCCTTCCGCGGCGAGGAGGCCCGTCACGACGACGTCTTCGCGCGCATGAGCGCTCCCGCGGATCAGCACCCCGAGGCGACGCCCGCGCCGCGCGGCGTGCGCTCGGCGGTCGCGCAGCACTCGGACTTCGAGAAGATCCTCGGGCACCTCGTCCGCCCCAGCACGTCGATCGTCTTCGGCGAGAAGGGCAGCGGCAAGACCGCGATCCGGATCCAGATCGCCGACCGGGTCGAGCGGCACAACGCCCGCAGCGCCGGCGACAAGACGTTCATCGTCCCCTACGACGACCTCAACGCCGAGCTGGACCAGCTCTACCTGCGCGCCGGCGAGCCGGAGGACGCCCTCAAGGTCTTCCGCCAGATCCGCCTGGTCGACCACATGGACGCGATCCTCGCCCGCGGCGTGGACCGCCTGATCCCCGCCCTCTTCCGCGAGCAGGCGGACTCCGCGCCGGCCGACCTCGGCCCCGAGCCGCACCGCCGGGCGCGGGAGATGTCCGACGAACTCAAACGCGACCTCCTGCTGCTCCAGGCGGTCTACGACCCCCGCGACCGGGCCGGCGAGCGCACCGCCCGCCTCCGCCGCCTGCTCCGCCTCCCCCCGCCGAAGGACCGCATGCTCTGGGGCGGGATGGTGGCCGCGGGGTGGATCCCGGCCGCCGCCCTCTGGGGCCTGCTCCTGTTCCTCCGCGACGAGCAGGGACAGCCGCTGTTCACCGCGGTCCTGATCCTCGCGTCGCTGTTCACCCTCGCGTACCTCGCGGTGCTCGCCAAGCGTCTGGCGTGGGACGCCTTCCGCTTCCGCCGCCTCGGCGCCCGCCTCCGCAAGCAGCTGCGGTTCCTCGGGCGCAGCGAGGAGGCCTACGCCGGCGCCCTCGCCCACCTCGATCCCCCCTTCCGCAACGACGCGCACCTGCCCATCAACGCGACGGACGAGCAGCGCTACGCGATGCTCGGCCGCCTGCGCCGCGTGCTCCGCCACTTCGGCCACACCGGCGTGCTCGTCCTCATCGACCGCGTCGACGAGCCCACCCTCGTCAACGGCGACGCCGACAAGATGCAGGCGATCGTCTGGCCGATGTTCAACAACAAGTTCCTCCAGCAGGAGAGCTTCGGCATCAAGATGCTCCTGCCGATCGAACTCCGCCACGCCCTCTTCCGCGAGTCCAGCGCCTTCTTCCAGGAAGCCCGCCTCGACAAGCAGAGCCTCGTCGAGCGCCTCACCTGGTCCGGCGCGATGCTCTACGACCTCTGCGACTCGCGCCTCAAGGCCTGCCTCGCCCCCGACGCCGACGAGATCGGCCTGCTCGACCTCTTCGCCGAGGACGTCTCCCGCCAGGACCTCGTCGACGCCCTCGACCAGATGCACCAGCCCCGCGACGCCTTCAAGTTCCTCTACCGCTGCCTCAACGAGCACTGCTCGAACGTCACGGCCGACCAGAACGAGTGGCGCATCCCCCGCCTCGTGCTGAACAACGTCCTCCGCCAGGAAGCCGACCGCGTCCAGGGGCTCTACCGCGGCATCCGCCCGGCCTGATCGATCCGCAGTGGTCGCCCGGCAACAGCCCCCGCGGTTCCCGCGCGGCTCCTCCGCCACGTTCGGGTGGGGCACGGATGGGAAGTGCCGCCAAGTGGTGGTTTGGCAAGGCTTTAGGTGTACTTTTCCCGTCCGGGGCGGCTTTTCCGGCTGGACGGATCGCCGTCCAGGCGGCACCTTATCCAACGCGGCCGTGGTTGCTGCGGCCGACGCGAACACCTTGGCCTGAAACGGGTTACGGGCATCCCGCGGGTCCGCGGCGATCCGCCGCCTTCTGCGGGACGAGCCCCGAGCCTCGCTCCGGCCGTTCTCACGCCCCGGCCGCGGGGCGATGCACGGGCCTCTCCTCTCCTTGAAGCGGGCCGTCGCGGGATACCCGGCGGCTCGCTCTTTCACCCCAACGCGCGACGCAGGATCCCGCTCGCGTACGCCGCCGCCAGGGTCCCGAGGGCCTTGGGAAACGCCGTCGCCGCGTGGTCGTCCGCCGCGTCCGAGACCGCCCGCACGATCCCGAACGGGATCCCGTACTCGTACGCCACCTGCGCCACCGCCGCCCCCTCCATCTCCACACACAGCGCGTCCGGCACCCGCCCCCGCAGCGCCGCGGCCTCCGCGTCGGACGACACGAACCGGTCCCCGCTGACCACCAGCCCCCGGTGCACCCGCGGCCCACCGTTCCCGACGCCGATCCCCAGCTCCGCGATCACCTGCGGCAGGAAAGCGCTGCGCAGGTCTTCTCCCAGGAACGCGGCCGCCGCCCGGGCCAGTCGCTCCGAGAGGTCCGCGTCCGCCGGCAGCCGCGAGCGCCCGAGCAGCGGGATCTCCATCGCCGGGAAGAGCGGCGAGGCGTCCAGGTCGTGCTGGGCCAGTTCTTCGCCCACGACGATGTCGCCCACCGCGATCCCGGGCGCCAGCCCGCCCGCGAGCCCGGTGAACAGCAGCGTCCGCACGCCGAACCGGGCGATCAGCTCCGTCGCCGCCGCGGCCGCCGCCACCTTGCCGATCCGGGCCTCAACCAGCACCGCCTCGCGTCCGAAAAGCGTGCCGACCGCGAAGACGCGCCGCCCGTGCTCGATCCGCTCCCGCGTCTCCAGGGCGGCGAGGAGGGCCCGCATCTCGTCGGGCATCGCGGTCAGAACGCCGATCGGCTCGTGCATCGCCCACGGTAGGCCGGGGACCGTCCGGCTCGGGGGCGAGGTCGAACGCCGCCGCACCGTGCGAAGAAGAAGATCTCAGACTCATCTTTTCCGCCCGTGCGGGTGGTCCTTGTTCGGGAGGGCATCAAGAATCAGCCATGTCCGGGGCGTCCCACATCCCGTCCGCCGACCTCCGCGACGTGTTCCACGAACACGGGCTGCGCCACACGCGCCAGCGGGAGCGGGTCTTCGCGGCTTTGCGCGGCACGACGGCGCACCCGACGGCCGAGGAACTCTTCAACTGGGTCCGACCCACGGAACCCGGGCTGAGCCTCGCGACGGTCTACAACGCGCTAGAGGCGTTCACGGAGGCCGGGCTCTGCCGCCGCATCCCCTCAGACGGGGGGAACGGCCCCTGCCGGTACGACGCCGACGTGAGCGACCACGTGCACGTGACGACCCGTGACGGGCGGGTGATCGACGTGCCGCCGGAACTCGGCGAGCAGATCGTCCGCGTGCTGACGCCGGAGGCCGTCGCCCTTTTGGAGCGTCTCGCCGGCGGGCCGGTGAGCCGGCTGAGCATCGAACTCCGGGGGCTGGATCCCGGGAGCCGGTGATCGTTCCGCACCACCGGACCGGGGCGAAACCCCGGGTCGTTTCGGACCGATAGCCACCTCATGGCCGGGCGCGTCCGCCCGGCGAGCGAGGTGCGCCATGTCCCTCATCAACCGGCGCCGGCACGAGCGGTTCGCGGTCGCGCCGATGTACACCGGGGTCGCCGTCCGTCCGCTCGAGGAGGACGCGTTCCGCCTGCTCGGGCACGCGTACGACGTGAGCGAGGGCGGGGTCTGCCTGGAGCTGGACGTGCCGCTGGAGCCCGGGCAGGCCGTGGCGGTCCGCCTCGACCTGCCGCGGTGGTGGGAGGGGGACCCGGGCCCGGGGCGGGCGATCTTCGCGATCGGCAACGTCGTCTGGTGCGACACGGAGGAGCCGGGCCCGGCACGCCAGGCGATCGCCTTCACCCGGTTCTGCCGCGCGGGCGACCGGGAGCGTCTGCTCGCGGCGTTGGGCCGCGCGGGCGTGCGCCGGATGGCCGCCTGATCCCGCCCCGTCCGCCGTTCCTCGGGCGAATCTTTCGGGTTCACTCGCCGAATGCCGGTCCGGGCGGCGGGGCACGGCCCTGCGCCTCCTACGCTCACCCGTGTTCATCGATCGCGTCTACATCCACGTGCAGGCGGGCAAGGGGGGCGACGGCTGCGTCTCCTTCCGCCGCGCCAAGGGCATTCCCAAGGGCGGTCCGGACGGGGGCGACGGGGGCAAGGGCGGCGACATCATCTTCGAGGCCGACGAGGGCCGGAACACGCTGATCGACTTCCGCGGCGTGCGGCACTGGAAGGCGCGCGGCGGGGAGAACGGCACGTCGAAGAACTGCGCCGGGGCCGACGCCCCGGACCGGATCATCCGCGTGCCGCCGGGGACGCAGGTCTTCAACGAGGAGACGGGCGAGCTGATCGCGGACATCGGTCACGGCGGGCGGGCCGTGATCGCGCGGGGCGGCCGGGGGGGGCTCGGCAACGACCGCTTCAAGAGCGCGACGAACCAGGTCCCGCGGCACGCCGAGCCGGGCGAGCCGGGCGAGGAGTTCGAGCTTCGGCTCGAGCTCAAGCTCATCGCCGACTGCGGGCTGGTCGGGCTGCCCAACGCCGGCAAGAGCACGCTGCTCAAGGCCCTGACGCGGGCGAACCCGAAGATCGCGGACTACCCGTTCACGACGCTGAGCCCGCAGATCGGGGTGCACGACCTCGGGGGCGAGCGGCGCGTGGTGATCGCGGACATCCCGGGGCTCATCGAGGGGGCCTCGCAGGGCGCCGGGCTCGGGCACTCGTTCCTGCGGCACCTCGAGCGGACGCGCGTGCTCGTGCACGTGCTCGACATCGCCCCGCCCGACCGGAGCAGCCCGGCCGACAACTACCGCACCATCCGCGAGGAGCTGCGCGGCTACACGAGCGAGCTGGCCGAGAAGGACGAGATCATCGCCCTGAACAAGCTCGACCAGCTCCCCGAGCCGGAGCTGCGGGAGGAAGTGATCGCGGACCTGCGGCAGGAGCTGCAGCTCGGGCGCGACGTGGAGATCTTCGCCATCTCGGGCGCGACGGGGGAGGGGCTCAAGCCGCTCATGGAGCGGGTGTGGGAGCGCGTCAGCCGGCGCCGCCCGGCCGAGGCGAAGAAGGAGGACGGGTGGGGGGCGCGCCCGCGGCCGGAGTGAGCCGGGCCCGGTCTACGCCGAGAGCGTGCTGCGGCGCAGCAGCAGGATGAAGACCGGCCCGCCGATCAGGGCCGTCAGCACGCCGAGCGGCAGCCGCCCCCCGCCGAGGTCCACCAGCCGCACGCCCGCGTCGGCGCCGACGACCAGCGCCGCCCCGAGCAGCGGGGCGGCGACCGCCAGCGTGCGGTGCCCCGGGCCCGCGATCAGCCGCACCGCGTGCGGGCAGACGAGCCCGACGAACCCGATCGGCCCCGCGAGCGAGACGCTCCCGGCCGTGAGCAGCCCGGCCGCCAGGAATTGTCCGGCCCGCAGCGCCCCGAGCCGCACGCCGACGGCCCGGGCCTCGTCCTCCGACAGGCTCGCCGCGTCCATCGCCGGCCCGAGCGCCGCCGCCGCGGCCACCGCCGCCGCGGAGCCCCCGAGCACGCCCAGCACGTGCCCCCACGAGGCGTTGTCGTTCAGCGTGCCGAGGAACCAGATCACGGTGGACTGCCCGCGGTCGGGCAGCAGGCTCTGGAAGAGCAGCGTCCCGGCCCCGGCGACGATCCCGACGACGACGCCGGTGAGCACGAGCGTCAGCGGATCGAGCAGCCCGCGGCGCTGGGAGAGGGCGTAGACGAGCGCGAGGGCGGCGAAGGCGCCCAGCGTCGCGGGGGCGACGTTGCCGCCGTAGACGAACAGGGCCCCGGTCGCCCGGTAGGCGGCGTAGGAGGCGGCCATGACGCCGAGCCCCGCCCCGGCCGAGAGCCCGAGGATCTCGGGGCTCGCCAGCGGGTTGCGGAGCAGCGACTGGAGGAGCACGCCGGCGAGGGCGAGGGAGGCCCCGACGCCGACGCCCATCGCCAGGCGCAGCCCGCGGAGTTCCCAGACGACCGGGGCGTCCGGCAGGGCGAGCGTCCACGGCTCCGCCCCGGCCAGCAGCCGGGCGGCCGCGGCGAGCGCCAGAAGCACGGCCGAGAGTAGGATGGCGAGGGCGGCCCGGGACACGGGCGGAGGGTAGCGGAGGGGGAGGGCGGGGAGATGGCTGGATCGCTGGACGGCTGGATGGCTCGAAGGGGGAGGGGGAGGAGGAGAGGGCCGGAGCGTCGGAGGGCGGGGCGGAGCGGGATGGAGTG
>CAYMFP010000019.1:0-21474 GCA_964389385.1 uncultured Phycisphaeraceae bacterium
CCCGCCACGAGCCCGCCCCGCCCACGGCCTCGCCCGCCGCACGCCTCGCCTCCCTCGCCGGCGCCGCGTAGCCCAAGATTCCGCCGCCGCGCCCGCCGCGGCGCGGATACATTGTCGGAACCACCGGAGAGATCCCCATGAGCCTTCTCACCGAGTTCCGCGAGTTCGCCCTCAAGGGCAACGTCATCGACATCGCCGTCGGCCTCATCGTCGGCGCCGCGTTCAACAAGGTCGTCCAGTCCGTCGTCAACGACCTCTTCATGCCCCCCATCGGCCTCGCCATCGGCGGCGTCGAGTTCGGCGACCTCCAGTTCGTCCTCCGCCAGGCGCGGGTGGACGAAGCCGGCGCCGAGATCCCCGCCGTCGCCATCCGCTACGGCCAGTTCGTCAACGTCTGCATCGAGTTCCTCATCGTCGCCTTCAGCGCCTTCGTCGTCGTGAAGGTGATGAACCGCGCCATCCGCAAGCGCGAAGTCCCCGCCGCCTGACCGCGCGCCGGCGCAAGCGTCCCGCCCGGCTCGCCCGCGATTTGTCACGGGCTTGCAACACCCGCCGACTCCGGCTGGCACGCCCGCCATCTGGGCGTACATTGCATGACCTCCGCCGCGGAACACACGCCGCCCCGCCGGGGCGCTGCGCCGGAGGCCACGCGTCGCCGCCGCGCCCGCCGTGCGCCGGAGAGAGCCGCCGCGGACGACGCCAGGAGCACGCCGGATGCCTCACGCCCCCCTCGCCGCGCCAGAACCCGCGCTCGCCGACGCCTCGACCACGCCCCTCCGCCTCGTCCCCGTCGCCCCCGACCACATCCCGGACCTCGCCCGCATCTGCCACGAGGCCTTCTCCGCCCTCCACGACCGCCACGCCGTCCCCCGCGACATCCCCGACGTCGAGACCGGCCACCTCATCATCGGCATGACGGCCACCCGCCCGGACTACACCGGCGTCGCCGCCATCCTCGACGGCCGCATCGTCGGCTCCAACTTCCTCACCTTCGCCGACGAGGTCGCCGGCGTCGGGCCGATCACCGTCGACCCGGCCCTCCAGTCCAAGGGGATCGGCCGCGCCCTCATGCAGTGGGCCGTCGACGAGGCCCGCCGCCGCGGCATCCGCCGCACCCGCCTCTTCCAGGAGGCCCTGAACACCACCTCCCTCTCCCTCTACACCGACCTCGGCTTCGACTGGCGGGATTCCTCCGCCCTCATGCAGGCCAGCCCCGCCCCCGAGGACCACCCCCGCGTCCGCCCGATGACGCGCGCGGACCTCCCCGACGTCGATCGCATCTCCCGCGCCACCTTCGGGCACTCCCGCGTGAACGACGCCGCCGTCCTGCTCGAGGCCGGCCTCCCCGCCTTCATCCTCGAAGCGGCGGACGCCCGCCCCGCCGGCTACCTCATCGCCACGCTCTTCGGGCACGCCGGCGCCCTCCCCACGGACGCCGGCGACGGCACGGAAAACCTCCTCGCCCTCGCCGCGCACGCCGCCCGGCACGCGCCCCCGCCGATGGCCCGCTTCATCTGCCCCCTCTCCCGCCAGGACCTCTTCCGCGCCGCCCTCGCCCGCGGGCACCGCACCATCAAGGTCCTCTCCTCCATGTCCCTCGGCGAGTACACCCCGCCCCCCGGCCCGCACTTCCCCTCCATCCAGTGCTGAGCCGCCCGCCCCGGCGCTTCCCCGTACACTCGTCCCGACCCGAGGGGAGCCCCGGAATGCACCGCACCGCGCTCAGCGCCGCCTCACCGCCCCTCCGCTCGCCCCCCAGAACGGCCGCAGCACGTCTATGAACGCGCCGCCCTCGCCCACCTCCACCGCCGGGTCGTGCACCACGCCCGTGATCTCCTGGAGCCGCCCCCGCTTCTCCAGGTCTTCCCTCGTCCTCGGCGGCGCCTCGATGTCGCGAACCAACAGCTCGATCAGCGCACGCTGCTGCTCATCCGCGTCCGCCAGCGCCTCCCGGAGATAGGGCACGGCCGCCGGCCCCAACCGATAGATCGCCGCGCACGCGTGCACCGCGTCGCCCTCGATCTCGTTGTCCCGCAGGTGCGGAATCATGATCGCGCAGACCAGCCCCGCCTCATCCGAAACGCCGCCCGTTCCCAGGCACCACGCCGCCAGCCACCGCGCCTGCCTCCCGTCACCCGCCGCCGCCTCGACGAGCAACGACCGTGCCGCCTCCACATGCTCCACCAGAAACGGCACCGCGGACGCCGCGTTGTACACCATCACATTCCCCCGGCGCTGGTACGGCATGTCGTCCGCGGACAGGGCCTCCACGCTCACCCGCAGGAGTGCTTCCGTCACGTCCGGCTTCGGATCGAGCCACCACGACGGCAACCGCCCATCCCGCACCAGATCCTCCACCGATTGATCCGAGTACCAGAACGGCGTCGCCCTCCGGATGATCCGGCGCAGCAGAAATCCCGCCAACTGCCGCTGCTGCCGGTCTCCCGACTCCAGCGCCTGCTGCAACATCCCCACCGGCGACGCATCCGCGAGGAGGATCGCGTCCATCGCCGCAATGGCGTTCCACCGAACCTCATCGTCCCGCAGATCGTCGATGAGCGATCCGAGATCCCGCGGCCCCTCCGTCTCCCCCGCCACCGCTCCGCCGGCCAGCACGAAGAAACCCACCATCACGACCCGCATCGCTCGCATCATCCGAGCATCGGCCAGGCCAGTACCAGCTCTCCACCGCGACGCTCCCCAGTTCCAACAGTGATGCCCCAGCACACGCCACCGCCGCGCACCCGAGCCCGCCTCCCTCCTCTCGACCCCACCCATCCCCCACTCCCACCGCCTGCCTCCAAAATCCGATACCCTCGCCCCGCCCGACTCAACAGGAGCCCGCGGATGCGATCGATCCTCCTCCTCACGCCCCTCCTCGCCCTCCCCACGCTCTTCGCCTGCCACGGCCCGCGCCGCCTCCCGGAGCCCCAGCCCCCCACCTCCCGTCCCGCCGGCTTCCTCTTCCGAGAGCACGAGCACGACGGCCGCACCTACCGCTACGCCGTCTACGTCCCCCGCGAACTCCCCGAGAACCCGCCCGTCGTCCTCTTCCTCCACGGGCGCGGCGAGTCCGGGACGGACGGCTCCCGCCAGATCGCCGTCGGCATCGGGCGCGAACTCCTCTGGAACCCCGACCGCTGGCCCGCGATCGTCCTCCTCCCGCAGAAGCCCGACCACGAATCGCAGTGGCCCGAGCACGAGCCCGCCGTGCTCGGGATCCTCGACGCCGCGATCGACGAGTTCGGCGCCGACCCCCGGCGCGTCGTCCTCACCGGCCTCAGCCAGGGCGGGCACGGCTCCTGGATCATCGCCTCGCGCAACCCCGGGCGCTTCGCCCGCGTCGCCCCCGTCTGCGGCTACGTCCGCTTCCCCTTCCGCGGCGAGGACCTCCCCCACGCCGCGCCCGACCAACCCGAGTTCCGCGGCCTCGCCGGTGGGCTCGCGGGCACGCCCGTCTGGGCCTTCCACGGCAGCGCCGACCCGATCGTCCCCGCGGACGAGACCACCGCCGCCGCCGAGGCGCTCGAACGCGCCGGCAACGACCGCGTCCGCGTCACCATCTACGACGGCGTCGGGCACGCCGCCTGGGAACCCGCCTACGCCGACCCCGCGCTCGCCCGGTGGCTCCTCGCCCCGGACGACGACTGAGCCCGCGCTTCCCCGCGGCTGGTCTTGCACGACGCGGGCCTCGGGTTATGGTGGAAGCTCTGTCACGGCGCCGCTCCGCGCGCCAGCGGGTCTTCTTCCCGCCCTCTCGAACCACCCTCACTCACGGAGGAACATCCATGCGTTTCGCCCTCGCCCACAGCGCCGCCGCACTCGCGGCCGCCGCCGTCACGTTCCACGCCGACGCCCGCCCGCGCGTCGCCATCGTCGCCGCGGCCGCCAACACCGCCAACCCCAACACCGACGACCGCTTCACCGACGCCCGCGACCACATCCTCGCCACCGGACGCGTCTGCGACGTCGCCATCTTCTCCTCCACCCGCTTCCCCAGCGACGACTCGCTCCCCCACGGCACGATGCTCACCCTCGAGCACCTCCGCCCGTACGACGCCGTCCTCACCTGGTCCAACGACTCCCACCAGGACTCCGAGCACCTCGGCGACCTGCTCGCCGACTACGCCGACGCCGGCAACGGCGTCGTCACCGCCGTCTTCACGAACACGACCACCAACGAGGCCCGCCAGCTCAAGGGCCGCTGGGAGGACGAAGGCTACTTCCTCATCCAGCGCGGCTCCGGCTTCCGCTCGAATCCCAACACGCCCTCGATGGGCATCGGCGATCGCCTCGACCCCGAGCACCCGATCCTCGACGGCGTCGAGACCTTCGCCTCGAAGGTCACCCTCACCGACGCCTTCGGCTTCTACGGCGCCTTCCGCCCAGTCACGACGAACACCGTGAACGGCGGCGAGCCGATCGCCCTCTGGGAAGACGGCGCGCTGCTCGTCGTCGTCGACCCCGCCCGCCCGAACCTCGCCGAACTCGGCTTCCTCCCCGTCTCCGACCTCGTCAACGAGTTCTACTACTGGGACCACACCACCGACGGCGGGCTGCTCATGGCCAACGCCCTCGTCTTCACCGCGGGCGCGATCTGCGAGGCCGACTGGGACCGCAGCGGCGACGTCACGGTCGACGACCTGCTCGGCTTCCTCGGCGCCTTCCGCGGCGAGCACGCCTGCGCGGACCTCGACGGCGACGGGCAGATCGGCGTGAACGACCTGCTCGGCTTCCTCGGCGCGTTCCGCCAGGGCTGCCCATGAGGCCCTGAGCCGCCGGCCGGACGAAACGACGCCGGCCCGGAACGCTCCGGGCCGGCGGGCTTGCACGTCACGCGGATCGGGAGGCGTCGCCCGCCGCGGCGGGCGCAGAAAAAAGGCTGCCGGATCGCTCCGGCAGCCGTAGGAGTCTGTCGGACCAACGCCTCACGGCGCCAGGCCGGACATCTGTCGGGCTGTGCTCGAGGCAAGCCCCGTCGAGCATGCCGTTTTACCGGCACAGCCCTCGCGTACAGTCACAATTCGTCACTGGATCACCTCCTTCTGTAGGCGCCCTGCCCCGACGCCGCGGCCGCTGTACTGTGGCCGCCCTCGGGGCTCTTTTCCCCCGGGCCGTCGCCCGGAGGCTCACCGCCCGGCCGAGCGGGCATCCCGCCCGTCCGGTCGCCGCGCTTCCCCGGTGCGGATACCGGCTGGTTCTCAGCCGTTTCCCCGCACCGTTCCACGCGGTATCGACACCAAGTGTATCGACGAAACTGGTACGCACCAGCAGAAGTTCGGGTTCAGCGGCTCCCGAACAGATTCTCGGCTCCTCGCACCGCCGCACCCTGCGCCCCGCCCGCCCCGTTCGGGCCAGACGTTTTCCCGAAGCCACCCCGTTCCTCCGCAAGTCCCGGCCCCCCACCCCCTTCCGTCCTCATCCGTCAGCCGGAGTCGGAGGCGCGAACCCGCCGCCCGTTCCAAACGTTCGGTGGTTCGGGCGGATCCAGTTTGGCGGATCCGGGGCGGGTTCTCGCTTGACTCGCCGGGAAGCCGCCTACACTTCTCCCCGCGGCCGGCACTCGCCGGCGGCGACCCTGGGGCGGTAGCTCAGTTGGTAGAGCGCATCGTTCGCAATGATGAGGTCGGGAGTTCGACTCTCCTCCGCTCCACTTGAACAGGCGACGCCCGGCGACGAGCCGGGCGTCGTTGTTTTTGCGCTCTGCATCTCCCCCCACGGCCGCACGACGGGGCCGGCGTCAGGCGGGGCTCTGCCCCAGCCAGCCGGTCACCGCGTCGAGGACCGCGCCCGAGACCGAACCGGCCGCGGCGAAGATGTAGTCCGAGCCGACCGCGAAGAGGAGCATGAAGCCGATCAGCCCGATCCACTGCCCGTTCTCGCTCTCGAACAGGCGCCGGTACTCTGGGATGAAGCTCGCCGCGATCCGTGAGCCGTCGAGCGGCGGGACGGGGACGAGGTTGAAGATCGCCAGCACGAGGCTCAGCGTCGCGCCGACGCGGGCGAAGAGGTGCAGGTTCGCGGCGTAGTGCCCCGGCAGGTGCGGCTCGGCGAGCGCCCAGACCCCCGCCAGCACCACGCAGAACGCGAAGAGGACGAGGTTCATCGCCGGGCCCGCCGCCGCGACGATCGCTTCGCCGTGCCGCCCGCGGATCCGCGACGGATCGATCGGCATCGCCCCCCAGGCGATGCCGACCAAGGCGAACGCGATCAGCGAGAACGGGCCCATGTGGACGAGCGGGTTCCACGTCATGTGCCCCGTGTCGTACGGCGTGCTGTCCCCGAGGCGCACGGCCGTCCAGCCGTGCGCGAGTTCGTGCAGCAGGATCGAGACGATCACCCAGAACACCCAGAAGAGCAGGGCGGCGGGGCTGACGGACCAGACTTCGGCGACCCACCACGACGGCATGCGGCGCTCCGTTCGGCCGGGCGGACGCGCCGCGGCGGTTCGAGGGTAGTCGCCCCGGACGCCCGGGCGCTTCCTCCGGGGGCGGGCGTGCCAACACCTGCGCGGCGCAGAGCACACCCCGCCGGGGCGCCGATCGCCCCCGCTCCGGCGTGGGAACACCGGCGGCGTGGAGTGATCGCCCCTGCCGGTTCCCGGTGAGGCGAATGCACGCAAGTGCTTATTTATCAGCGCTTTCCGAGATTCCGGACGATGCTGGACCACCCCGCGGGCGACGATCCCGCCCGTCTGTTTTTCACAGGAGTGGTTCATGATCGTACAGATCACCGCCACCGGCCTCGTGCTCATCGGGTGCCGGTACGCCGAGTTCGGATTCGACCGTCCGCACGTCGTCGAAGGCGTCGCGGCCGGGTACACGGGCGTCGTGCCGCGCGACAGCGTCGCCGAGCCGGTCATCGAAGTCCGCGTCGAGCCCGGGACGCTCGTGTCGCTCTACGCGCTCAGCGACGACTACCCGTCGCAGGTGGAACGGCGCACGTTCGTCTTCGAGCCCGGCGCCGACGGGGGCTCGTGGGGCGACATGGACGGGAACGGCGCCATCGACGTCCATGACCTGCTGGCGTTCCTCGCGGGCTTCCGCGCCATGGCCGCGGACGTCAACGGCGACGGGCAGACCAACGTCGAGGACCTGCTCGCGTACCTGGGCATCTTCCGGTCGGGCACGGGCGACAACTGATCGGGCCGGGGCGGTCTCGCCACAAAGACAACGCCGCGAGCGATCGGCCTTCGGGCCGGACGCTTGCGGCGTTCTCGTTCGATGGTCGGCTTCGCCGGGGCGGCCGGGGTCAGGCGGCCGCGGGGGCCGGGCGGGCCGCGTTGGCGGTCTGCACCAGCTCGTCGAAGAGCTTGGGGTCCTCGATGGCGATCTGGCTGAGCATCTTGCGGTTGAGCAGGACGCCGGCCGTCTTCAGCCCGTTGATGAAGACGCTGTAGCGGGTGCCGCGCATCCGGCAGGCGGCCGTGATGCGGGTGATCCACAGGGCCCGCATGTCGCGCTTGCGCTGGCGGCGGTCGCGGAAGGCGTAGACGCCGCCGCGGATGATGGCCTGCTTGGCGAGGACCTTGTGGCGGGAGCGGGTGCCGTAGTAGCCGCGGGCCTGGCGGAGGATCTTCTTGCGGGCCTGGGTGCGGGCGGCGCCCTTGCGTGCACGGGGCATAACGAACCTCTTCCTTCCGCCTCGCCCGGGACGCGACGGGAGGAGGCCTCGCCCCGCCGGAGCGGGAAGAACCCTCCCCCGCCCGCGGGGCGGGACGGGATCTGGTACGGCCCGACGGGGCGGGAGGTCCCGGGACGCCTCGCGTCCCGCGGCCTGCCCGGTCTTCAGACCCGGCGGACGGGAAAGCCGCCGCCCGCGCCGCGGCGCGGACGGGGCGTCATCTCGCGTGGTGGATCAGTCGGCGGACTGCTGCGCGGCCTTCTCGGCCTTCATCTGGCGGCGCTGCTCCGGGGAGGGGCTGCGGCGCACCGCCGAGCGGGGCTGGTTGCGCCCGCGGAGGCGGCGGAAGAGCAGCTTCTCGAAGCGCTTGGCGTCCGGGCCGGCGGCGTAGGGGTCGCGCCGCATCTGGCGGAGGCGCTTGGGGGCCTTGCCGCTGCGGAGGTGCTTGTGCCCCGCGACGCGGTGGCGGACCTTGCCGCTCTTGGTGATCTTGACCCGCTTGAGCAGGCCCTTGTGCGGCTTCGACTTGGTGGAGCTGATGCGGTTGGCCATTGGTGGATCCGTCGCGTGTCGATGGACCGCCTCCGGCGCGAGCCGCTCGGCGGGACCCGGAGGGTAGCCCGCCATCCCCCGAACGTCCACCGCCGGAGGGCGCCCGCCGGAGAGGGCGGATGGCAGAAATGCGGATGGCAGATCGGGGGCCGGCGCGACCGAACGGCAGCGCCGCCGAGGGGGGGTCAGGGGCCGAGGAAGACGTCCGCGGGCGAGTTGGGGATCTCGCTCATATCGCCCTTGAGTTCGACGCGGCCGGGGATCCGCTCGAGGAACTTCTCGATGACGGCCGGGAGCCAGATGTTGTCGCCGTTCACCACCGGGGATTCGAGGAAGGCCACGGAGCCGTCCTCGAAGAGGACGTGCTGCCCGAGCCCGTCGAAGTTCGGGCTGTTGGCGTCGGGGGGCGTCGTGCGTCCCTCGGCCGTGGCGAGGGTGACGGGCGAGCGGTCGGCGAGGACGGGCGTGGCGCTCGGCTGGCGGTCGCTCGCCCACGTCGAGCGGAGGTGGGCCGGGAGGAGGCGGTAGCTGTACGAGACCTCCAGCAGGCGGCCCCAGTCGCGGGCCTCGGGGTCGCTGGCCTTGGTCGGGGCGTTGGGGTTGCCGGGGCTGGCGAGGCGGTCGATCGGGGCGTAGCCGGCGCGGATGATCGTGTAGAGGTTCGCCGAGTTCGAGCGCCCCGCCTGCCCGACCTGCATCCAGCTCCCTTCGAACTGGGGCGTCGCGACGGGCATGGCGCCGCCGTGGTCTTCCGCGTAGGCGCCGAACGCCGAGGCGACGGAGCCGAGCTGCGCGGTCGCCGCGAAGCGGCGGGCCTGGCTCCGCCCCGCCTGGAGGACGGGCCAGAGGACCGAGGCGCAGAGGAGGAACACGGCCGCGATCGAGACCAGGTCCGCCCAGCGCACGGAAGGCGCGGTCAGGCGGTGGCGGTCGAAGCGCAGCGACTCGGACTCGGCGTCGACCTCCTCCTGGATCCGGGCGAGCGTGCGATCGGCGAGGTCGGCGCTGAAGTCCACGGCCGGCTCGGTCTGGGTGAGGACGCGCCCGATCGCCGCGGCGACCTCGGCCCGCTGGCGGAGGCTGCGGGGGACGCGGTCGAGGCGGTGTCCGCCGTTGACGAGCGCGTCGAGGGCTTCCTGGTCGAGCGGGTGGAGTTCCGGGGCGACGGACTCGGATTCGGCGGCGCGGCGCACGAGCAGGTGGACGGCCTCGACGCGAGCGGCACGGTCGGAGGGGGGCTCGGCGTCGAGCAGGTCGAGCAGGGCCAGGAGGCGCCGCTCGGTTTCGTCCTGGGGATCGGTAAAGCCGCGTTCGGCGAGTCGGTCGAGTGCGGCGGCATCGTTCGGAGAAAGTTCGGCAAGCGGAAGATGCGCCGCGCCCGAGATGGGATCGACGGGAGGAGTCATGCCTGAAGTCCTGTCCGGTAAGAAGATGCCGCTCCGACGTGCGCGGAGGTGTCAGTCGTCCTCGCTCTTGGAAGTGAGCTTCTTGTACTGCTTGCCGAAGCTGGCGACCGCCGCGTGGAGACGCGATTTGACGGTGCCCAGAGGGATCTCGAGTTCGTCGGCGATCTGCGCATAGGGAAGCCGCTGGAAGTACGCGAGGAGGAGGATCTCCCGGAGCGTCGGGGAGAGGGCTTCGAGGGCCTTCTGGACTTGTGCGTCGCGTTCGGCACGATCGAGGCCTTGACCGGGTCTGGGGACGTCGACCTCCATGAGGTCGAGGAACGAGATCGAGTCCCCGTTGCGTCCGCCCCCGCCGACGGGCGCGGACAGTTCCTTGGACTGCTGACGCCCCCTCCTACGCAGGTGGTCACGCCCTTTGTTCGCGGCGATCGTGAATAACCACGGGCGGAACCGCCGGGTCGCGTCGAACGTGCTGGCGGAAAGGTGGACCTGGAGGAACGCCTCCTGGAAGACGTCCTCGGCGGCCTGGCGGTCGCCCATCAGGCGGTACAGGAAGCGGAGGAGGTCGTCGTGGTGCCGGTCGATGAGGATCCGGAGCATCTCGCTCTGCCCGCTGCGGTAGCGTTCGAAGACCTCCTCGTCCGACAGCGTGCGCACGTCCTCCGCGGCGCCGTTGTCGTTTGGGCTGTAGAGCGGGAAGCGCATATTCTGGTCACCGGCTCCTGATCGCGGCCTCGGTCCGTGCTCATTCGGGGGACGCGTCTCCGCCGATGGTACGGGATCGCCTTTTCGCGCGTGCGGTTTTCCGGGTGTGGGCAGGGGCAATCCCGCGCAACGCGCGGCGTTGACCTGACGGAGATGGCCCTGGCATTGAGCATTCCGACCGGACAGGCCGGCGTCGGATCGCGCTTCGTCTCCGAGCGGGCGGACGGCGAGGCTGACGCGTGCGCTGCGCCGGCGGAGCTGCCGGACGTGCTGCGGGCGGCCGCGGGCGGGGACGAGGAGGCGTGGCGGATCATCGTCCGGCTGTACGGGCGGCGCGTGTTCGCGCTGGTGCAGTCGCGGTGCCGGCAGGCCGACCTGTCGGAAGAGATCACGCAGTCCGTGTTCGTGACGGTGGCGGCGAAGCTGCGGGAGGGGGCGTACACGGAATCGGGGAGGTTCGAGGCGTGGATCTTCCGGATCGCGGTGAACCGCCTGCGGGACGAACTCCGCAAGCGCAAGCGCCGCGCCGGGACGTTCGTGCGGGGCGAGGACGAGGCCTCCGAGGCCGCGGCCTTACCCGAACCCGAGCGGGCGGGGGCGGAGGAACTCGCCCGCCTCCGCTCGGCGCTGGCGGGGCTGAACGAGGCGGACCGGGACGTGATCGAGCTGCGGCACCACGGGGGGATGAGCTTCAAGGACATCGCGGCGCTGCGGGGCGAGCCGCTGGGGACATTGCTGGCCCGGCACCACCGGGCGCTGCGCAAGCTGCGGCAATGCCTTGAGGAACTCGAGCGTTCGGCTGAGGGCGGGAGATCCACGGGAACGGCATGACGAGCGACGCGAACAACCTGCCGGAGGCACGGCTGCGGGAGACACGGCGAGCGGACCTCGACGAGGCCGTGCGGCTGGGGCTGCGCTCGTCGGACGAGGCGGACGCGGCGCCGGAGGGCGCGGTCTCGGCGCGGCTGGAGCGGCTCGCGGCGGCGGAGGCCGAGCGGGCCCCGGCGGGGTTCGAAGCGCGGCTCGTGGAGGCGTCGGTGCTCGCGGCCCGGACGGGGCTGGGGGGCACGGGGCCGCTGCGGCTCGACGACGGGGCGGGGCACGGCGGAGGGTGGGGCGCGGGGTGGGGTGCGGGGGCGTTCCGCTGGGGATGGGCGGTGGCCGCGGGCGTAGCGCTGCTCGGGAGCGGGCTGGCGATCGTGATGGTGAACAACGGGCGTCCGACGTCGCCGGCGGGGGCGTTGATCGCCGATCGCGGGCCGGACCGGATGGCGGGGTCGGAGGTGCTGGTGGCGGAGGCCGAGGCGGAGGCGGAGCAACTGCTCGCGTTCGCGGACCTGCTCGCGGGGCAGACGGGAGGGCGGGGTTCGTCGCGGGCGGAGGCCGTGGGGCGTCGGGCGGAGCGCCTGGAGACGTGGTCGGATCCGTTCGCGGACCTGGAACTGGTCGAGATCTTCCTGGACGGCGGCGGGGAGGGAGCGGTCTGATGTGGGTCTCGGTGATGCTGACGATCGCGGGGATGTCCGGGGCTCCCGCGGCCCCGGCCGGCGCGGCCGAACGCCCGGCGGCCGCGGCGGCGGAGAGCGACCGCGACGCGGCGCTGCGGCGGGTCGACGCGTGGATCCGCGCGACGGAGCTGCGGCTGGCGGCGCTGCACGAGGGGCGGAACCGGATCGAGGCCGGGGAGGCTCCCGCCGCGGTGCTGCGCGAGCTGTTCGAGCGCGGGGCGGCGGAGGGATCGGACGACGAGGGGAGGCCGGAGCGGGGGTCGTACCCGGACCGTCGCGGGGACGGGCGCGGACGGCCGCTGGACCCGCGCGGCGAGGAGCGCCGGGGCGAGCGGCGCCCGGAGCTGAGCGAGGAGGAACTCGCCGAGGAGCGGGCGTTCGTGGAAGAGCGTCTGCCGCGCCTGGGCGAGCGGCTTCGGGAGATCGAGGCGAAGAACCCGGAGGCGGCCCGCCGGATGCTGAACCGGCTCTCGCCGCGGCTGCGGGAGATCCGCTCGCTGACCGAGACGGACCCGGACCTGGCGGAGCGCCGGCTGGAGCAGATGCAGAGCGCGATGCGCCTGGCCGAACTCGGGCACACGCTGCGGAACCGGGCGAACGAGGATCTGTCGTCGGCGGAGCAGGAGGCGCTGCGCGCGGAGCTTCGGTCGCTGCTGGCGGCGCACTTCGACGAGCGCGTGCGGGAGCAGGAGATCGAGGTGGAGCGGCTGCGCGAGCAGGTCGCGGAACTCGAGGCGTCGCTGCGCGAGCAGCGATCGCGGCGCGAGGAGACGATCGCCGAGAAGGTCGACGCGATCATGGCCCGCGCGACGCAGGGAGGGGCGCCCGATCCGGACGGCGGGAAACGCGGCCAGGACGGCGCGGACCGAGAGAACTGACCCCACCCCCACCCCTATCCCTGCCCCCCACCACTCTCCAACCCATCCGTTCCGCCCGCTCTCATCCCACCATGCGGAGCGTCGGTTCGACCGCCTCGGCCACGGGGCGCGCGATCACGAGCACGGTCACGTCGTCGGGCTGGTGCAGCGAGCCGGCGGCGCGTTCGAGGGAGAGTTCGAAGTCGCGGAGCGCTTCGTCGGGGCCGGACGTGCCGGAGGCGCGGACGGCGAGTTCGGCGAGGCGTTCGATGTGCTCGCGCGTGGGGAGGCGCAGCGCGTTGTCGCCGGCGTTGGGGTCGGGGAAGGCCGTCTCGAGGCCGTCGCTGAAGAGCACGAGGGCGTCGCCGTCGTCCAGGCGGATCGCGGCCTCCTCGTAGTCCGCGTCGGGCATGACGCCGAGGAGCGGGCCGCCGTGCTCGATGCGCAGACGCCGCCCGCCGACGAGCAGGATGGGGGGAGGGTGCCCGGCGCTGCTGACGATCGCCTCGCCGGTGCGGGGGTCGTACCGCGCGCAGACGGCGGTCGCGAAGCGGCCGGAGCCGGCGAGCTGTCGGCAGAGTTCGTCGTTGAGCAGCCGGAGCGCCTCGGCCGGGTGGCGCTCGCCGATCGCGCCGGCGAAGGCGCGGGCGATGGAGACGGTGAGGAGGGCGGCCGGGACGCCGTGCCCGACGGTGTCGGCGAGGAAGAAGGCGACGGCGCCGTCGGGGAGGCGGCGCACCTCGAAGATGTCGCCGGAGACGTAGCCGGCGGGGCGGTAGACGGAGAGGAGGCGCAGGCCGTCGATCTCGGGCAGGTGCTGCGGGACGAGGTGGCGCTGGACGCGGGCGGCGAGCTGGAGTTCGTCGCCGAGGCGTTCCATCTCGCCGGAGATGCCGCTGCCGGCGAGCTGGGCCGCGCGGACCTCCTGGGCGAGGCGGCGGATCACCGGCTGGCGGAGGTGGAGCGTGTGGACGATGCGGGCCGCGTCGCGGACGGCGATGCCGGCGGGCTCGACCAGAACGCCCGCGTACCCGGCCGCGATGGGCGGGGCGTCGGGGGCGTCGTCCAGCACGAGGAGGGGGCAGTGCTCGCGGTGGAGGGCGTCGGCGACCTTGTAGACGTCGCCGAGGGCGACGCGCGGGGAGCGCACGAGGATGACGACCTCGCTGGGGTGCGGCGGGCGGGGGCCGGCGCGGCGCTCGGGGAGTTCGTTGAGGGCGATGCAGGCGCGGAGGAGGATCTGCTCGGCGTCGAAGGTCCGGAAGGCGGGGGAGGGGCCGGGCCAGGCGGCGCGGAGTTCGCGGAGCCAGGCGGCCCAGCGGGCCTCGTCGGCGCCGTCGTGGACGAGGGTGACGAGGGGCCGGTCTGTCGCGGGCGGTCTCGCCTGGCCCATGGGATCTCCCCTGCGTTCGCCCCGCACCGGGGCAGGGGAGCTATCGGGAGAGGCGGACCCGGGCTGGAGGCGCGGAGCCGGGCGTCGGCGCGGCGGGGCCGATAAGCAGGGTTCAGCGCGCGGCCTGTCCGAGGCGTTCCGTTTCGAGGGGGATGCGGTCGCCCACGGAGACGCTGAGTTCGTCGAGCATCCCGCCGCGGAGTTCGATCGCGAACTGGGCCGGGCCGTTGCTGCGGTAGATCTTCAGGCGTTCCTCGTAGGGATCGCGCCGGCGGCCCAAGGCGTCGGCGTAGGGCTTCTCGTCGGGGCGGCGGGGCTCCTCGAGGGTCATCTGGTGCATCGCGGTGACGCGCCCGGTGGCGTCGAGGAAGATGATGTCGATCGGCACGAGACAGTCGCGCATGACGAAGCCGAGGGCCTCGGGCCTGCGGAAGACGAAGAGCATCCCGCCGTCCTCCGGGATCTCGGACCTTCCGCCGAGGCCCCGGACGCGCCGCTCGTCGTCGGCCGCGACTTCGAGGATGAAGGTCCGGCCGTCGATGACGACGCGTTCGTGGCCCTCGGGGACGGGCTTTTCGTTGCACCCGCCGGCGAGCAGCGCGGCGCAGGCCGTCAGGACGAGCGCGGCGCACCGGGCGAGGGGTTCGAGCCACGGCGTCAGGAACCAAGCAGCCATCGGTCGTCCTCCCGGGTGAAGGTCACGTCTCCGCGCGGCATGGTACCGAGGTCGAGGCGTTCGGCGAACTCGGCGGCGTCCATCGGACGGGCCTCCGGGTTGCAGCCGCACCAGCGGGCGCACAGGCCGACGATGCGCTCCGGCGGGACGCCGAGGGCGCGGTAGTGCGCGAGCCGGGTGTCGCCGTGGCGTTTGGCGAGGCGGCGGCCGTCCTCCCCCCGCACCAGAGGCAGGTGCGTGTACTCCGGCTCCGGGGCGTAGCCGAGGGCCCGGTAGAGCAGCAGTTGCCGGGCGGCGGAGCCGAGCAGGTCGTCGCCGCGGACGATCCGGGTGACGCCCTGGCGGTGGTCGTCGACCACGACGGCGAGCTGGTAGGCCGGGCAGGACCGCTTCGTCCAGACGATGAAGTCCCCCACTCCCCACCCCACTCCCCACCCCGCGCCGCTGCCCGCTCCGTTTCCTTCGTCCGCCCCGCCGGCGGAGGCGTCCGCCTCGGCCGAGAGGTCGATCCGCTGCTCGCCGGCGAAGCGGTCGGTGAAGGCGACGGCCGCGTCGTCGGGGAGGGCGAAACGCCAGTTCTCGCCGGCGTCGGCGAACGTCCGCGGGCGGTCGGCGGGGCGGAGGGCCCGCGGGAACGGGACCTCGCCGGAGCCCTCCTGCGGGGCGCTGGCGGCCTCTTCCAGCTCCCGCCGGCTGTGCGGGCTGGGGAAGACGAGCCCGCGGGCGGCGAGGGTCTGCATCGCCCGGCGGTAGGGCTCGAGATCGTGCGACTGGACGAGCGGCGGGGCGGCGTCGTCCCAGTCGAGCCCGAGCCAGCGGAGGATGTCGACCGTCTCCTCCGCCGCGCCGGGCTTGACGCGAGGGGTGTCCAGGTCCTCGATGCGCAGGAGGATGCGCCATCCTTCCCGGCGGGCGAGGGCCCAGTTCACGAGGAAGGTGCGGGCGTTGCCGAGGTGGAGCGCCCCGGTGGGCGAGGGAGCGAGACGCGTGACAGGGCGGGCGTCGGCCTCTCGGGACATGGCCTGTTCAGGGTGGTGATCGGGCATCGGTGCGGGGGGATTCAAGCTAGACTGCCGCGTCCGAGCCAGCCCGGAGGGCAAGGGGCGTTCGGCGACGCCGGATGCGCATGGGAGCAGTGCCGATGGAGCGACTGAGCGAGAGCGAGATCGAGGCCCACCTGAAAGAGGTCCCGGAGTGGTCCTACCTGAACGGTGAGATCCAGCGGACGTTCGAGTTCCGGGACTTCCGGGCGTCGATCGCGTTCGTGAACCGGGTGGCCGAGGCGGCGGAGACGGCGCAGCACCACCCGGACATCCTGATCCGGTACGCGAAGGTGACGCTGACGGTGTCGACGCACGATGCGGGGGGGATCACGGAGAAGGACTTCGCGCTGGCGAAGCAGGCCGACTCGTTCGCCTGACGCGGGCGGACAGGGCGGCCGCGGGGGAGTGCTCCGGGCGATCGGGAGGCTGTTCGTGGCGTTCTCACGGCTGACGCCGGGAGGGCGTCAGGGCTCCGCGACGACCTCCGCGACGGCGCGTCCGCGCCAGGCATGCATCGGGGGCTCGCCCACCGGGTCCGCCTGCTCGGCCAGGCGCAGGCCGCGGAAGACGAGCGGCGTCCCCCAGATCTCGTCCATGCCGGGCTCCGAGGCCGCGAGTTCCTCGTCCGGGCGGAGGACGAGATCGAACGCCGCGCCGGCGAGGAGGGGGGCGGCGGCGTCGCAGCCCGATCTTCGGGGCGTGCGGGGCGAGCGGGCGCCCGCACTCCGGGCAGGCCGCCCCCTCCGCGATCGAGAGGCCGGTGAGATCGAAGGCGCAGCGGCCGCACCGGGGGCGGTCGTCGAGACAGCGTCTGCGCAGCCCGGCCGCGAGCGTCGCGAGCCCGGCGAGCAGGAGCGCCAGCGTGAGGACGGCGGGGGACACGGCGCGAGCATACCAGCGAAGCGGGCGCGTCGATCGGGAAGCAGAAGCCCCGCCGGGGACGGCGGGGCTTCGTGGGGTCGGTGGTTTGAGACAGGCCGGGGTGGGGTGGGGTTACTCGTCTTCGTCGGCGGACTCGATGACGCGCGTCGCGGCGACGACCTGGTCGTTCGGGTCGAGGCGGACGACGCGGACGCCCTGGGCCCCGCGCCCGGTCTGGCGGATCTCGTCGGCGGGCATGCGGACGAGCTGGCCGTCGCGGGTCATGACGGCGATGTCCTCGCCGGCGCAGACGGCCAGCGCGGCGACGGCGCGCCCGTTTCGGTCGCTGGTCGCGATGTCGCGCCGCCCCTTGCCGCCGCGGGACTGCGAGCGCATCGAGCCGTCCTCCATCTGGACGCGGTACTCGTCGACGGGGGTGCGCTTGCCGTAGCCGTTGGCGGTGATGGTGAGCAGGCAGAGGTTGTTCGCGAGGCTCTCGGCGCTGGTGGAGCCGGCGGAGTCCTCGCTGACGTTCTCCATCGGGATGGAGATGAACCCGACGACCTCGTTGCCCTCGGCGAGTTCGATGCCCTTGACGCCGGCGGCCGAGCGCCCCATGAGGCGGACGTCGCCCTCGTTGAAGCGGATGGCCATGCCCTCGGCGGTGACGAGGAGCAGGTCGTCCGTGCCGCCGGTGAGGCGGACGTTGAGCAGCTCGTCGCCCTCGCGGAGGCCGACGGCGATCAGCCCGTTGCGGTTGACGTTGCGGTACTCCTTGAGGGGCGTGCGCTTCACGACGCCCTGCTTGGAGACGAACGTGAGGTAGTCGCTGCCGGCCTCGAAGTTCTTGATGTTGAGGTAGGCGCAGGTGCGCTCGCCGGGCCTCAGGTCGAGGAAGTTGACGATGGCGCGGCCGCGGCTGGTGCGGTTGAGCTCCGGCAGCTCGTAGACCTTGAGCTTGAAGACGCGTCCGGTGTCGGTGAAGCAGAGCAGATCGTCGTGGGTGCTGGCGATGAAGAGGTGCTCGACGAAGTCGCCCTCCTTGGAGTCGCCGGCGCGGATGCCCTTGCCGCCGCGGCCCTGGGCCTGGTAGGTCGAGGCGGGGACGCGCTTGACGTACCCCTGGCGGGTGATGGTCACCGCCATGTCCTCGACCTGGATCAGGGACTCGATGTCGATGTCGCCGGCGCCCTCCTCGATCGCGGTGAGGCGGGGGGAGGCGTAGCGGGCCTTCATCTCCTCGCAGTCCTCCTTGATCATGCGGAGGACGCGGGCGGGGCTGGCGAGGATGTCCTCGTAGTCCTCGATGCTGGAGGAGACCTCGGTGTACTCCTTGACGAGGCGCTCGATCTCCAGGCCGACGAGCTGGATCAGCCGCATGGAGCCGATCGTTTCGGCCTGCACGCGGCTGAGGGCCACGCCGCCCTGCGCCTCGGCCTTGGCGAGCCGGTCCTTCAGGCGCTGGGGGAGCGTCGCGTAGGCCGGGTGCGCCTCGGGGATCCGGTAGCGGCGGGCCATGAGCTTCTCGATGGCCTCCTCGCGCGTCTTGCTCGAGCGGATGAGGCGGACGACCTCGTCGATGTCCGTCACCGCGTAGATCATGCCCTCGAGCACGTGGGCGCGCTTCTTGGCCTCGCGGAGCAGGTGCTGCGTCCGGCGGCGGATCACCTCGCCTCGGTGCTCGACGTACAGGCGGATGAGGTCCTTGAGCCCGAGGGTGCGCGGCTGGCGGTTGACGAGGGCGATGTTGATGATGCTGAACGTCTGCTGCAGCGCGGTGTGCTGGTAGAGCTGGTTCTCGACGACGTTGGGGTCGGCGCCCTTCTTGAGCTCGATGACGACGCGCGTCTGCGCCATGCGGCCCGACTCGTCGCGGACGTCGGAGACGTTCTCGACGCGGCCTTCCTTCACCGCCTCGACGATCTTCGTGACCAGCGGCTTCTGCACGACGCCGTAGGGGATCTCGTCGATGACGAGCTGCTGGCGCCCGCTCGCCTTGCCCATGTCCTCGACGTGGCAGCGCCCGCGGACGGTGACGCGCCCGCGCCCGGTCTCGTAGGCCTCGATGATCCCGCGGCGCCCGCGGATGACGCCGCCGGTGGGGAAGTCCGGGCCCTTGATGCCCAGGCGGGTGACGTTCCCGGCCTCGTCCTTCTCGTCGCTCATCAGCTCGAGGAGGGGGATCTCGGGGTTGTCGATGTAGCGGGTGATCGCGTCGAAGACCTCGACCGGGTTGTGCGGCGGGAGGCTCGTCGCCATGCCGACGGCGATGCCCATGCCGCCGTTGATGAGCAGGTTCGGGAACTTGCCCGGGAGCACGGTCGGCTCCATCAGGCGGTCGTCGTAGTTCGGCTGGAAGTCGACGGTGTCGAGCTTGAGATCGGCCATCATGTCGACGGCCGCGTGGTACATCCGGGCCTCGGTGTACCGCATCGCCGCGGGGGCGTCGCCGAGGATCGAGCCGAAGTTGCCCTGGGGGTCGACCAGGTTGACGCGCATCTTCCACTTCTGCGCCATGCCGACCAGCGTCGGGTAGATGACCGACTCGCCGTGCGGGTGGTAGTTGCCCGACGTGTCGCCGCAGATCTTGGCGCACTTGAGGTGCTTGCGGTTCGGCCGCAGGTTCAGGTCGTTCATCGCGACGAGGATGCGCCGCTGCGAAGGCTTGAGCCCGTCGCGGACGTCGGGCAGGGCCCGGTCCATGATCGTGCTCATCGCGTAGGTGAGGTAGCTGTCCTGGAGCTCGCGCTCGATCTCCAGGTCGATCACGCGTCCGGCGCCGATCACCTCGGCGCGGTCTCCCTCCGAGGGGAGCGGGCCCTGCGATCCGGGGCCCTCGGGCGCGCCGTCATCGCCGGGAAGATTCGTGGTCTGGTCGTCTGCCATGCGGTCCTCGGGGGCGCGCCGCGGGGCCTCGGGAGGCGTCCCGGTCCACCCGCCCGGGCCCCGGAGAAGGGGTCCGCGGGCGGGGCGCTCGCGGCGGCCGGAAAGCCCGGAATTCTAGGCGTTTGCGGGCCCGGGTTCTCGGTCCCGCGCGCGATTCCGGCGCGCGCCCGCGGACCACTCACCGCCGGGAGATCGCGTCCAGGCTCTGCAGCGTGTGGGCGACCGCCAGCAGCCCGTGGGCCGTCACCACGGGGGGCATGTTCTGGTCCCAGAGGCTCAGGCGCACCCCGTGCAGGGATCGCTCCGGGCGGGCGTGCATGAAGGCCTCGGCCTCTCCGGCGGAGAGCTGGTCGATGAACCGCAGGGAGGGGAGGAGCCGGAGGATCTCCCGCGGCACCTCCCCGCCGGTCGCCGAGCCGGGCGTCAGGCGCGGGTCCCCCAGCATCGCCCCGATCGCGGTGAGCGGGGGGATGGAGTTCCAGGTGGGCAGGGGCGTCCGCCCGGCCGTGTAGACGATGCCCCCGACGAGGTCGGCGAGGGCGGGGTCGTCCAGGTCGTCGCGGCGCACCTGCGCGGCGAGGACGGTCTCCCGCAGGGCGTGCAGCTCGTCGGCGTGCGGGAGCGGGCCGCCCGGCCCGGCGAGTTCGAACTCCGCGAGGGCGAGCCAGGGCATCTGGGCGACCAGGCGCCCCGGCGGCGTCCGCGCGAAGAGCCCGGCGATGACCTGCTCGGCCAGCCCGCGGTCGATGCTGCGCGGGCGCCGCCGCTCGAGGCGGGCGAGCGCGAACGCGACGGCGCTGTGGTCCGCCGGGTCCACGCCGGGCGCGAAGGAGCCGTCCGGCAGGACGCCGAGGCGCACCCGCTCCAGGCACCGGTCGAGGAGCACGCTCAGCTCCGGCTCGGCGTCGATGCGCTCGGGCGGCGCGGCGAGCACGGCCGCGATCGCCAGGGCCGCGTCCCCGGCGTCGGCCCAGGGCGGCGTCTCGCCCGGCTCCACGACGGAGAGCGAACGCACGATGCCCATCGCCGCGCGGCGGGCCTCGGCCGCGCGCGAAGGATCGACGAGGCGAGCGTCCGCGTACGCCAGCAGGGCCAGCGCCGCGGCCGCCTGGTCGCCCGGCGCCGCGAACGGGGACTCGGGGCGCCCGGAGACGGGATCGAGCGTCCCCGTCAGCCCGTAGCGCTCGACGCCGGGCCAGCGGGCGTCGAGCAGGAAGTCCGCCATGCCGTCGGCCAGTTCGACGAGACGGGCGGTGTTCATCTCGGAACTCGGCACGATCCGCCCGCCGCGGGTGAGGAAGAGCGGGGCCAGCCCCTCGCCGGGCTGGGCGAGATGGGTCGTTCGGAAGGTCAGGAACGCGAAGCCCCGCTCGCGCAGGGCGGAGGGGGCCTCCAGCGCGAGGGCCGGCTGCTGAGAGACGTCCGCGATCACCGCCGAGAGGGCCGCGGCCGGGCCGAGCCCGCGTTCGAGGGCCTCGGCGGGGAAGAACCCGGCCGTGCGGTCGCCGAAGCGGGCGGCGACCCCGTCGATCCCGGGGCTGAGGCGCAGCGTCGCGTCGGTCAGGGCCTCGGCCTCGAACGGCACGGGCTGCCCGGCGAGTTCGACGCTGATGAGCGTCCGCCCGGCCAGCTCGCGCGTCCGCTGCAGCCAGAGGGCGTCGCGCTCCTCGGTGCGGCGGGCGTTGGCGGCCTCCCAGGCCCGGCGGGCGGCCTTCCAGAGCGAGGCACGTCCGGAAAGATCGGAGCCGCGCCCGATCACGGCGACGCGCCCGTCATCGCCGCGGAGGCGCAGCGTGACGGCCGCGCCGGGGACCTCCGGCACGCCCGCCTCGGGGGTGAGGGCGGGCATCTCCCAGTCGCGGATCCAGGCCTCGACGACGCGGAAGGCGTCCATCGCCGCGACGGGGTCGGGCGGGGCCGAGGGGTCCGCGGGCCGGGGCTCGGCGGGCGAGCCCCGCGCCGGG
>CAYMFP010000020.1:0-21209 GCA_964389385.1 uncultured Phycisphaeraceae bacterium
GGTTCAGGCGCTTGTCCAGGTGCCGGCGGATCTTGGCGTCCTCGACCAGCAGCTCACCGTAGAGCGCCTTGGGGGCGTACCACCGGGAGCGGTGGCTCTCCGTGATGCCGAGGCGAAGTCCGAAGGGGTGCGTCTTCTGTCCCATGGCTTTCCTTCCGGGCCCGCGGCCCGGATCAGGCCCGCTCCACCAGGCTGATGGTGATGTGGCTCGTCCGCTTCAGGATGGGGTGCGCCCGGCCGCGGTCCTTCGGCTGGAACCGCTTGATGTGCGTCGAGCCGTCGACCGTGCTCTCCGCGACCACCAGCGAACCGACGTCGGCCCCGGCCTCCTCGGCCTCGGCCATCGCCGC
This sequence comes from uncultured Phycisphaeraceae bacterium, assembly GCA_964389385.1. Taxonomy (GTDB): domain Bacteria; phylum Planctomycetota; class Phycisphaerae; order Phycisphaerales; family UBA1924; genus CAYMFP01. The sequence goes on from CAYMFP010000020.1 coordinate 351, forward strand.
CTGCAGGCACTTGCGCATGTTCACCGCGGCCCGCTTCGTCGTGAACGCGAGCATGTTCTCCGCGTCCACGTAGCTCTTCCCGCGGATCAGGTCCGCCAGCAGCTTCGCCTTCTTCGGGCTGCCCCGGTGGTGGCGGATCATGCTCGTGAACTTGGCGATCTCGTGAGGCTGGGCCCCCACCGCCTCCGCCAGGGCGCGGATGTCCGCGGCCTTGCAGCGCGGGTGGTCCCGGCCGGCGAGCCAGTTCCGCACGGCCTTCAGGGCCTCGCGCTCGTTGAGCCCGGTCCGGGCGACGGCCTCGGCGAGCTGCTCGAGGCTCACCCCGGCGGCCTCGGCCCGCTTCTTCAGTTGGTTCGGCAGGAGCTTCATCGTCAGGGCCCTCGACCGGCGCCTCAGCGGCCGGACTTGATGCCTTCCTTCTTGTTCGTGTGCCCGCGGAACGTCCGGGTGAGGCTGAACTCGCCCAGCTTGTGCCCGACCATGTCCTCGGTCACGAACACCTCGTTGAACACCCGCCCGTTGTGCACGGCGAACGTGTGCCCCACGAACTCCGGCACGATCGTGCACGCACGCGCCCACGTCTTGATGGGCTCCCGGCGCCCCTCGGCCTCGAGCTTCTCGACCTTGCGGTAGAGCCGCTCGTCGACGTACGGCCCCTTCTTCAGGCTGCGTCCCATGTGTGGCTGCTCCTTCCCGAGAGGGGGTTAGCGCTTCTGCCCGTACCGCGTGCTGCGGCGGCGGCGGATGATCAGGTCCGTGGAGTGCTTCTTGCGGTTGCGGGTGTTCCCGCCCTTCGCCGGCGTGCCGGCCCGGTTCACCGGCGGGCGGTTGCCCTTCGACCGGCCCTCGCCGCCGCCCAGCGGGTGCTTGTCGTGGCTCATCGCCACCCCGCGGGTCTTCGGGCGGCGCCCGAGGTGGCGGCTCTTGCCCGCCTTGCCCAGGCGGCGGTTCTGGTGGTCGGAGTTGCCGACCACGCCGATCACCGCGCGGGACATGATCGGGACGCGGCGGATCTCGCCCGACGGCAGGACGAGCGTCGCGTAGTCGCCCTCCTTGTTCGTCAGGCGGGCCGACATCCCCGCCGAGCGGCACATCTGCCCGCCCTTGCCCGGGTGCAGCTCGACGCAGTGCACCTCGGTGCCCGTCGGGATGAACCGCAGGGGCATGCAGTTGCCCACGGTGGGCTCGATCGGCGCGTCGGAGCTGCTCAGCACCGTGTCGCCGTCCGTCAGCCCCTTCGGCGCGATGATGTAGCGCTTCACCCCGTCGGCGTACTCGACCAGGGCGATGTGGCACGTGCGGTTCGGGTCGTACTCGACGCCGACCACCGTCCCCTCGATGCCGTCCCGGTCGCGGCGCTTGAAGTCGACCAGGCGGTACATCCGCTTGTGGCCGCCGCCGCGCCCGCGGACGGTGATCTTGCCGCTGTTGTTCCGCCCGCCCTGCTTGTTCAGCGGGCGCAGCAGGCTCTTCTCGGGCTTCTTCTTGGTCACCTCGGCGTGGAGGTTGACCGAGGCGTTGCGGCGGCCCGCGCTCGTCGGCTTGTAGACACGGATGGGCATGGCTCGTCCTTACGCTGCGTCTGCTGCTGGGGGTCCCGGCTCAGAAGAGCTCGATGACCTGCCCCTCCTGAAGCCGAACGACCGCCTTCTTGGTCTCGCCCCCGGAGACGTACCCGTACCGGAGGCGGCGCCCGCGGCCCTGCGTCACCGACGTGTTCACGCCGATCACACGCACGCCGTAGATCTGCTCCACCGCGTCCTTGATCTGCGTCTTCGTCGCCCGGCGGTCCACCTCGAAGGTGTACCGGTTCTCCTCGTTCATCGCGTAGGTGCTCTTCTCGGTGAGCACCGGCTTGCGAATGACGTACGTCGCGTCCATCAGGCGGCCTCCCCGTTCTCAGAAGCGCCCGCCGGAGCGCGGCGGCCCAGGGGGTTGATCTTCGCGTCCTTGCCCGTCTGCCCGCTCGGCCCGTTCAGCCACGCCTCGAGGTCCGCGCGGTCGATGACCAGGTAGCGGTTCGTCAGCATGCCCCAGGCGGTGAGCTGGTCCACGCGGCAGAGCGACACGCCGTCGACGTTCCGGGCGGCGAGGCGGGCGTTCTTGCTCCGCTCCCCGTCCATCCCCAGCGCGAGCAGCGCCGACTTGTCGACGCCGAGCTTCGCCAGGAACGCCGCGAAGTCGCGGGTCTTCGGCGTCTCGGGCGACAGCCCGTCGATCACCTTCACCTCGGCGTCGATCAGCTTCGCCAGCAGCGCGTTGCGGTTGGCCTTGCGGCGCATCTTCTTCGGCATGTCCTGCCGGAAGTGCTCCCGACGGGCGTTCTTCGCCTTGGCGTGACCGCCCCCGCGGAACTGCGGGGCGTACTTGTCGCCGTGGCGGGCGCGCCCGGTGCCCTTCTGCTTGTAGATCTTCTTGCCCGACCCCTCGACCTCGCTCCGGGTCTTCGTCTTCGACGAACCCTGGCGGAGGTTGGCGTGGTACATGACCACCGCCTGCTTGATCAGGGCGGGATTCACCTCGCCGCCGAGAGACGCCTCGTCGATGGGCATCGTCCCGACCTGCTCGCCCTGCATGTTGTAGACGGGGACATCCATGTGTCGTTCCTCGTCCGACGCCTTCCGGCCCGCACCTTCGTGCCAGGCCCGCCTAGCCGCGTCCACCTGTCGATCCCGGCTCTCGCTCGGGATCAACCCCGGGACCATCCCGGGGCCGGTGGGCCGTCGGCCTCGACTCGGCATGCCCCGGAGGCTGGCGATCGCCCCCGGGATCGAGTCCTGTCCTCACCGGACGGTTTCTTCGGATCCCCCCGGGGATCCTCCGACCTGCCCGGCCTCCGCACCGCCGCGCTCGGCGGCCCGGAGCCTCGTCGGGGCCCGCGAGCCCCTGCGCATCCCCCACTCCCGCCCGGCCGCGGATCAGCCCGCGGCCTTCGCCTTCGCGACCTTCGCCTTGTTCCCGTACAGGCGGACGGCCGGGCGGATCTCCACCCAGCCCTTGTTCGCGCCCGGCACGGGGCCCTTGACCAGGAGCAGGTTCCGCTCCGCGTCGATCCGGACGACGTCGAGCGAACGGACGGTCACCCGCTCGTCGCCCATGTGCCCGGCCATCTTCTTGCCCTTCTTGATCTTGCCGGACCAGCCGCGGTTCGTCGCGTGGCCGGCGATCGAGCCCGGGGAGCGGTGCTTGCGCTCGACGCCGTGGCTCGCCTCCATGCCCGCGAAGTTGTGACGCTTCATCGCGCCCTGGAAGCCCTTGCCCTTGCTCTGCCCGACGACGTCGACGTACGCGACCTTCTCGAGGTCCGCCAGCGTCAGGCGCTGCCCCAGCTCGTACGAGCCGACCTCGTCGGCCGAGACGACGAACTCCCGGTGGTGGCGGCGGACCTCGGTCCCGGCCTTCGCGTCGTGCGCGATCAGCGGGATCGAGCTGTTCCGGGCCTTGATGTCCCCGGCGCCGATCTGCACGCCCGCGTAGCCGTCCGTCTCGACGGTCTTCACCTGCGTGACGACCGCCTCGGGGACCTCGATCACGGTCACCGGGGTGCTCTTGCCGTCGACGAAGACGCGGGTCATGCCGAGCTTGCGCCCGATCAGCAGGCCCGCCTTCGTGGCGCCTTGGAGGTTGGGATCAACACGCATCACGTCACCGGTCCTTCGCCTCGTGAGCCGGGGCACGCCCCGTCCAGAGGAGGTCTTGGGTTCGCCCCCGCCCCGGAGCCCGGAGGGGGACAAGAAAAAGCCGCGCCCGGTGTCTCGGGCGCGGCTCGTCTCAGGCCTTGATCCTCACGAACACGCCGGCCGGAACGACCAGGCGGTTGAGCGCCTCCACCGTGCGGGCGTTGGGCTCGATGATGTCGATGATCCGCTTGTGCGTGCGGATCTCGAACTGCTCGCGGGACTTCTTGTCGACGAACGGACCACGCAGGACCGTGTAGCGCTCGATCCGCGTCGGCAGCGGGATCGGCCCGGCCACTTTCGCGTTGGTCCGCTTGGCGTGGTCGACGATCTCCCGCGCCGAAGCGTCCAGGGCGATGTGGTCGTACGCCTCCATCCGGATCCGAATACGCTGCCCGTTCATGCCCGTCCTTCACGCCCCGCCGGGGGCTGCCCGCCAGCCGGCGGCCGCGTCCTTCGCAACCCCCCTCCGCGAGGGGTCGGTGACAAACCCGCCCTGACCGGCTCTCGCCGCCCGGGCAACCCGGCACATCATCGCCTTCGGGAAGAGCGGCCGTGCCTCCCGGCCGCCCAGCGACTCGCTCCCCGCCTCCGCGACCGGTCCGGCTCCGCCCAGAGGGCGCGACACCTCGGACCGCTCTCTGGGGAGCCCATCAGCGTAGGGCTCGAACCCGACGCGTCAACCGACCCTCCCGCTGAATCTTGACATTTCGCGCCCGCGCCTCGCCCCGCCGAGCCCCCGCGGCGGGCCGCCCGCCGGCGGCGGATCCCGCACAAGGACCGACCGGAGGCTATCCTGCCTGCGCCACCCCCCGCGCGTTCAACGCCCGCGGCGGCCCCGCCCGATCTCCTCCGGGCCCGGCTCCAGACACGGACCCGGGCCGAAGCTCCGTCAAGGCTTCGAGGAGACGGCCCGCGGGCGGCTCCCGCCGCCCCCACCCCAGCCGGCCTCCACTCCCCGCCGCTCTCCCGGACCGACGCCCCCCGCACCCGCGACGCCCCGGAGCCCTCCATGTCCAAGGCCCACCGCACCGCCGCCGCCTTCCTTCTTTACGCGGCCGCCCTCCCCCTCGCCGCCGCCCCCGAGGCGGGCCGCCCGGCGTCGCGCCCCCCCGCCTCCGAGCCCGTCCCGACCACCTTCCGGTTCGTCGACGAACTCACCATGCTCGAGGAGATCGGCGTCTCCTACCTCCCCATCGAGGGCGCCGTCACCGTCACGACGACCGGCTCCAACGCGGCCGCCCGGATCGAACTCCCGGACCGCGCCGGCACGATCGCCGTCTACCACTCCCAGCACCCGAGCCGGACCATCGAGGACTGGCGCCGGGACATCCTCGCCAAATTCAACGTCGACAAGTCGAGCGCGACCCGCTACTCCAAGGAGACGCTCGACCGCCTGCGGGAGCGGATCCTCATCCACGACCCCGAGCGGGTCATCGCGACCGACGGGCGCGAGCTGCGTCCGTTCTACGTCCGCACCCCCCCGGCCCGCACGGGCGACCCGGACATGGTCCGCGGGTACACGATCGCCAACCCGTTCCCGGGGCGGTTCATCATCTTCGAACTCTTCACGAGCGCCGACCGGCACGACCGGGCCATCCCGATGTTCGAGGCGATCGTGGGCACCGCCCGCTTCGCCGACCCCACGACGGAACTCAGCCGCCGCCGGGCGGCGATCACCGCCGGGCAGGCCGCGCTCGGGCGGCTCTCGACGGACGACTACCGCCGCATCTTCGGGGACTTCGGCGCCCGCTGGCAGCGGTGCTACAAGCCGTCGGGCACGGGCTCCCGGCTCGACGACACCGAGGTCGGCTACCGCCGCATCACCGCGGAGATCGGGCACCTCGGCGATCTGCAGCCCCGCAAGCCCCGGGACCGGTGGAACCAGGACGAGCGCCGCGAGGGGCTGATCGTCCGCCTGGACGGGCGCTTCATCCACGAGGGGACGATCGTCGACACGCGGGCGATCTACTTCCTCGAGTTCGACCTCGAGAGCGAGACCTGGGTCGCCACGACCCGGATCGCGCCCAAGGAAGGTCGCCCCGAGGTGGCCCGGGAGGAGGGCTTCCGCCGCGGCACGCAGATGCGCGTCAAGGTCGAGGCCCCGCACGCGCCCCCCGGCGACATCACGCCCACGCTCCCCGGGGGCGGGCGCAAGGACGGGTTCCTCTCCATCGCCGAGAGCATCCTCCTGCCGCAGCTGCTCATCGAGGCCGGCGTCCCCCTCGACGCCGCCTTCTACATCTACGACCAGAGTTCCGGGCTCGTGCAGCTCCGCGAGGTCTCCCTCTCCCGCCCGCTCGGCGCCGACGCGGGGTGGCAGGTCAGCCAGCGCTCCGCCTCGGCCCCCGCGCCGAGCGTCGGGGTCTACACCGGCGAGGGCCGCCTCGTCCGCCTCGAGGACGCCGGCGGCAACCGCTGGGAGCCCATCGAGTACGAAGCCCTCCTCCGGCTCTGGAAGGACAAGGGGCTCCCGACCGACTGAGCAGGCCCGGTGCGGGGGAAGGCGGGGGGGCGAGTCGGCCGCCGGAGATCGTGCGAAGCCGGGAGGGCGGGGCGGGCTCGGGCGGGGCGTGTTCGCCCCGGTCGCCCCTGGCGGGCCCCGGCCGCCGGCCGTCCGACCGGCCTTGCCGCCCCGCATGGTCCGGAATCCGGCCGCCGCGCTTTCGAGCGGTTCTCCGGCGGCATATGCTCGATCAAAGGCCGGGCCGGGCGGCGCCCCTCACGACTCCCCCGCGTCCCCGCCGGGGATCTGCCGCATGAGCGTGACGGAAAAGCTCCTCCGCGTCTACCGAGTCGACCAGCAGATCGAAGGCCTCCGCTCCCGCCTCAAGGCCGCCGAGAAATTCCTCGGCGACCAGGTCAAGCAGCTCCAGCACCTCGACCAGCAGCGCAACGCCGTCCAGTCGCAGCTGCGCCAGCTCCAGGCGGCCGTCGCGAACGACGAGGGCGAGGCCTCCCGCCTCGAGGAGCGGATCAACGGGCTCAAGGCCCAGATGAACGCGGCGACGAACAACAAGCAGTACCAGGCCTTCCTCGCCGAGGTGAAGACCCTGGAGGCCCAGAAGAAGCAGGCCGAGGAGTCCGCCCTCAAGCACATGGAGAAGGTCGAGGCGCTCCAGGCCCAGCTCGCCGAGATGGAGGCGAAGTCCGCGGACACCAGCAAGGTCCGCGACCACGCCGACCAGGACCGCGCCAAGCGGGCGGAGGAGATCCGCGACCGGCTCAACGAACTCCAGGCCGAGCGTGAGAAGCTCGCCGCCGACGTCCCCGCCGACGCCCTCCAGACCTACGAGAGCCTGCGGAGCGAACGCGGCGAGGACGCCATGGCCCCGCTCATCGTCGTGGACCGCAAGCGGCACGAGTACATCTGCGGCTCCACGATGATGTCCGTCCCGATGGAGGTCGCCAGCAGCCTGCTCCAGGGCAAGCTCACCCGCAGCCCCAACGACGGCACCATCCTCTACCTCAACGAGGAGGCCGCCGAGGCGCTGCAGCCCTCCGCCAAGCGCTGACCCCCGGCCGCCGCTCATCTCTGGAGCCCGCCGCCCCGCGGAACCCGCGGCCCGCTCAGATGTCGCCGTCCTCGTCCTCCGGGACGTCCCCCCCGTCCGCCACCCGGATCAGTTCGAGCCGCTGCACCCTCGGGCCCGAGCCCGTCAGCCGCTCGAACTCCTCGGCCACGAGCGCCGCCTCGTCGATCCACTCGATCGACTCCCGCACGATCCACTCGGCGACCCGGGCCTCCGCCTGCTCCGGGTGACGCCCGAGGAGCGTCGGGAGCGGGTTCTGGCCGACGCCCTCGAACCGCACCGCGGCCGCCCCGACCCGATCGGCGATCTCGTCCGCGAACATCACCAGCCGCACCCCCGCCCGCGTGCGGGCCCCGCGGCTGAAACGAGCCTCCCGGACCACCACCGCCGCGGTCGAGCACACGCACACCGCGGCGAGCACCACGGGCGCCCGCCGCCGCCAGTACGGGCCGGCGTGCCCCCCCGCTTCCGCCCCCTGCGCCCGGCCGGAGCCGCGCCGGCTGACGCGGAGGAACCCGACCACCGCCACCACCGACGCCGCCGGGTACGCCGGGGCGAGGTACGACCCGCCGCCCGAATGGGTCACCAGCCCCATCACGGCGAGCACGAGCAGCGCGAACCACGCCGCCGCGGCCGCCGGGTGGGCCGCCCGGCCGGGCTGCGCCACCAGCCCCCGCCCGATCGCCAGAAGCCCGGCGACGAACAGCACCGCCCCCAGCCCGAGCCGGGAGAAGAACCAGCCGATCACGCTCCCGACGCCGAGCACCCGCTCCGCCACCCCCGGGCCCGACGGGGCGATCCGGCCGCCGACCTCCGCGGCGATGAGCCCGTGGCGCACGTAAGCCGGATCCGCCGCGGTCGCCGGCAGCAGCCACACCCCGAAGATCCCCAGCGCCAGCGGCAGCCCCCAGCCGATGCCCGTCCGCAGCCAGAGCCACGGGCGACGGTGCAGCGCCCACGAGGCCAGCGGCAGGTAGGCCACGACGAGCAGAGCCGGCGGCCCCTTGGCGAGCAGCCCGAGCCCGACGCTCGCCCACAGCCCGACGCGGAGCCCCGCCGCCCCCCGCTCCTCGCCCCGGGCCAGACGCTCCAGCAGCACCGTCGCCAGCAGCCAGCCGGCCGTCATGCAGGCGACGAGCGCGATGTCCGGGCGCAGGAACCAGACGAACTTCAGGGGCTCCGGCCCGGCGAGCCAGATCCCGCCCGCGAGCAGCCCGAGCAGCGGCGCGTTCTTCCCCGCGCCTCCGGCCGTGGCCTCGCTCTCCGCCTCGCCCGGCGACCGCTCGAGCAGGCGCCACCCGGCGACGACCGTCAGCAGCAGCGTGCCGGCGCCGAAGAGGGCCGCGGGCGCCTTGATCACCCACTCGGGCCACGGCGTGCCCGGCGGCGTCGCGGCGTCCCACGCGGCGGCGATCGGCGCCCCGACCCAGTTCACGAGCGGGGGCTTGCGGCTCAGTTCCCCCCCGTTATCGCGGGGAAGCACCCAGCGCACCGGCTCGCGCCGCCCGTTGAGCACCATGTCCGCGGTGAACGCGGCCGTCTTCACCTGGTCGAGGTTCTGCCCCAGGTCGCTCGGCGAGAGCACCCGTCCCCCGAACCCCAGCACCGCCTGCAGGACGAACAACGCCCCGACCGCCACGCCCACCGCACGCCCGAAACGCGGGGCCGGAAAGAACCTATTCGAAGAGTGCTCCGTCACCATCGGGCAGGGTACCCGGCACCCGCAGCCGGAGCGCGAGGTGGTCGGCCGCGGCCTGCGTGAGCATCCGCCCCCGGCTCGTCCGCGCCAGGAAGCCGATCTGCAGCAGGAACGGCTCGACCACGTCTTCGAGGGTCCCCGGATCCTCGTTCATCGTCGCGGCGACCGTCGTCAGCCCGACCGGCCCGCCGCCGTACGTCCGCCCGATGACGCCGAGGTACTGCCGGTCGAGTTCGTCGAGCCCGAGGCGGTCGATCCCCTCGAGCGCCAGCGCCGCGTCCACCGTTTCCCGGTCCACCACGCCCGACCGCCGGACCTGCGCGAAGTCCCGCACCCGCCGGAGCAGCCGGTTGGCGATCCGGGGCGTCCCCCGCGAGCGTGCCGCGACCGTCCGCAGCGCCTCCAGGTCCGCCCCCTCCATCCCCAGCAGACGGGCCGAGCGGGAGACGATCGCGAAGAGTTCGTCCTCCGAGTAGTACTTCAGGTGGTGGGCCATCCCGAAGCGGCTGCGCAGGGGGGCCGAGAGCAGCCCCGCCCGCGTCGTCGCCCCGATCAGCGTGAACGGCTTGCAGCGGATCTGGACCGTCTGCGCGTTGACGCCCGAATCGAGCGTGACGTCGATCCGGTAGTCCTCCATCGCCGGGTAGATGAACTCCTCCACCGCGATCGGCATCCGGTGGATCTCGTCGATGAACAGGATGTCCCCCTGTTCGAGCCCCATCAGGGCCGCGGCGAGGTCCGTCCCCTTCGCGAGCACCGGCCCGGAGGTGATCCGAGCCTTCGTCCCCATCTCGTTCGCCACGACATGGGCCAGCGTGGTCTTCCCCAATCCGGGGGGTCCGTGCAGCAGCACGTGCTCCATCGGCTCACCCCGCTCCCGGGCGGCCTCCACGCCGATCCGCAGCCGCTCGATCAGGTCCGGCTGACCGATGTATTCGCCGAATGATTCCGGGCGCAGCGCACGGCTCTGCGCCTCCTCCTCCGGCGTCCGCTCGTGCGGCGTGATGATGCGATCGGTGGCCATACCTTACTATATCCGAACAAATACCGCCCGCCCCGCCCAAGATACGCAACCGGCACGCCGCACGCGATCCTCGCCGCCGACCGCCCGTCGTCGCTGCTCACGGAACCCCCTTTTCCCCGCTCGCTGAACTCTCGTGACGGGACGGTGTTCCCGAATGCGGATCTCCTCCGGCGGGCCGTCCCGCTCCGCACGCACGGACGGCCCGGCGCCGCCGCTGCCGGAGGAAACAGCCATGACGCGTTCCCTGTCCGTCGCCGCCCTCGCTCTCGTCACCCACGCCGGGCTGGCGAAGACCATCACCGTGCGTCTCTTCCCCGGCGACGCCCCGACGATCCAGGCCGCGATCGACCGCGCCGCGAACGGCGACGAGATCCTCGTCGCCGGAGGGACGTACACGGAGAACCTCGACCTCGGCCCGAAGGAGCTGCGCATCCAGGCCCTGGGCACGGCCGTCGTCGCCCCGGCCGCCGCGGGCCCCACCGTCCGCATCGCCGGCGGGCAGACCCAGGCGACGGAGCTGTACGGCCTGACGATCCGCGGCGGCGCGGGCGCCGTCGGCGGGGCTCTGCTGATCGAGAACAGCTCGCCGTCGCTCTTCCTCTGCACGATCCGCGACGGCGTCGCGACGGACGGCCCCGCGACGGACGACGGCCGCGGCGGAGGCGTCGCCGTCCTCGGCGCCTCGGCGCCGGCCTTCACCCTCTGCACCTTCACCGAGAACGAGGCGGCCCTCCAGGGCGGCGCCGTCTTCATCGGCAGCGGGGCCTCGGCCGCCTTCTCCGTGTGCACGTTCGTCGAGAACCGGTGCGGCTTCTCCGGCGGCGCGGTGCAGGTGCTCGGCGGCGCGGCGACCTTCACCGCGTGCACCTTCGCCCGGAACTCGGCGGGGCCGGACTACGCCCTGGGCGGCGCCGTCGCCGTCGGCGACGGCTCGGAGGCCGCGTTGATCGCCTGCGCGTTCTCCGGGAACACGGCGCAGACGTTCGGTGGCGCGGTCTACGCGCAGTACAGCGCCTTGGGCCTGACGGACTGCACCTTCGAGGACAACGTCTCGCACCAGACCGGCGGCGACATCGCCGCCTCCGGCGGCTCCCTCACCGTGGAGGGCTGCGCGTTCACCGGCGGATGGGCGTCGAACTCGGGCGGCTCGATCTACGCCTCCTCGACCGACGGCCTGACGATCGCCGGCTCCGCCTTCGACGGCGCGTACTCTGACAACTCCGGCGGCTCGCTCTACCTGACGCACTGCCCGGACGCCCGGATCGCGGACACGACCTTCAGCCACAGCACCGCCCGCATCTCCGGCGGAGCCCTTTCGGCGAGCAACTGCGGCCTCGCCCTCCGGAACGTCGACTTCGACAGCTGCCGGGCGAGTTCCGCCATCGGCAGGGGCGGTGCGGTCCTGGTCCAGGACACGTCCCTCGCCGCCTCCGGCTGCACCTTCGCCGGCTGCGAGGCCGGCAGCTCGGCCGGGGCCGTCTCCGTCACCGGGGGCTCCGCGACGCTCGAAAGGTGCACGTTCGAACGCAGCGCCGCGGTGCTCTGGGGAGCGGCCGTCGACGCGTCGGGCCTCGACGGCCTGAGCGTCCGCGGGTGCCTCTTCCGAGACAACGCGTGCACCGCGAGCGGGGCGGGGGCGATCCGGACCAGCGACGCGTCCCCGGTCTCCATCGTCTCGACCGACTTCATCGGCAACGCGGCGGCGGAGGGGACGGGGGCGATCGATTCGACGGGCGACGACGTGTCCATCCTCTCCTGCCGCTTCGTCGCCAACACGACCGGCGGGCGCGGCGGGGCGGTGCGCATGACCGAGGGCAACCTGTTGCTCGCCAACAGCCTCTTCGCCGGGAACAGCGCCGCGCACGGCGGGGCGATCGACCTCGCCGAGACGCCCTTCACCATCGGCGAGGCCGGGATCGTCAACTGCACCTTCGTCGGCAACGCCGCGTCGGGCGAGGGCGGGGCCGTGCGCGTCGGCCGGTACCCCAGCGCTCCCTCGTGGAACGCTACGGTTCGCTCGTCGCTGTTCTGGGAGAACGGGGACGACATCTTCTCGGGCGCCATCCCGGTCGATCTCGCGTACACGCTCACGCTCGACGACGAGTACGCCGCGGCCCCCGGGGTCGTCCGCCGCGCCCCCCTCTTCGCCGACCCCGACGGGCCCGACGGCGACCCCTCGACGCCCGAGGACAACGACTACCGCCCCGCCCCCGGCTCGCCGGTCATCGACGCGGGGGACACCGGCGCGCTGCCCCCGGATCTGGCCGATCTCGACGAGGACGAGGACTTCGAGGAGGTGCTCCCGCTCGACCTCGCCGGAGGTTCGCGGAGGCTCGACGACGCGGGCGTCGCCGACACCGGCGCCGGCGGCCCGCCCGTGGTGGACATCGGGGCGCACGAGTTCCAGGGGGTCTCCCCACCGTCCTGCCCCGCGGACGTCGACGAGGACCTCGCCGTGACGGTCAACGACCTCCTCGCCTTCCTCGGCGCCTTCCGCGGCGGCTCGGCCGATCACGACGGGGACGGCGACACGGACGTCCAGGACCTGCTCGCGTTCCTCGGCGCCTTCCGCAGCGGTTGCTGAACCCGCCCGCGGCGCCGCCGGCCCCCGCCGGCGACCGCGCTTGCCCCGGATCGACGCCGCGCGGGCCCGCGCCGCGGGCCGCCGGGCGGCGCGTCACGGGTACACGTCGAGCGGTCCGCCGACGAAGAGCCGGAGCCACCAGAACGCGAACGGGGCGACGAGCAGGGGCGAGTCGATCACGTCGAGCACGCCGCCGAAGCCCGGGAGCGACTGCCCGGAATCCTTCACGCCGGCGTCGCGCTTGATGAGGCTGGCCATCAGGTCCCCCACCGTCCCCACCAGGGCGAAGAGCGCCCCGGCGTAGAGCCCCTCGAGCGGGGCCGGCGTCTCGCCCGGGGCGAGCCAGGCCAGCGGCCAGGTCGTGGCCATGCCGACCAGCCCCGCGAGGACGAGCCCGCCGACGAGCCCCTCCCACGTCTTGCCCGGGCTGAGCCAGAAGATGAGCTTGTGCCGCCCGATCGCCTTGCCGGTGAAGAACGCGCCGATGTCGCTCGACTTCGTGACGAGCAGCACCCAGACCAGCACCCAGACGTCGTGCTCGCGGCGGATCGCGGGGATGAACCCGGCGAGGATGCCGAGGTAGGAGAACGCCACGAGCGCCCCGCCCCCGGCCGCGATCGTGCCCTCGACCTTCTTGTGCCGGGCGTAGTACCACATGGAGCCGACGAGCGTCAGCGCCGTCGCGGTGCTCACCAGCGTCGTGCCGAAGAAGGCGTCGTCCGACCGCGGCGCGAAGTAGACCACCCCCAGCCCCATCGCCGCGAGCGCGCACGTCAGCCACGTCTCCGCCGGGATCCCCTTGCTCCGGAGGATGCGGGCCAGCTCCCGCGCCCCCGCCACGCTGAGCAGCAGCATGATCGGGAAGACGACCATCCCCGGCGGCAGCGTCGCGGGCGGAGCGGCCAGCTCGGCCACCAGGGGGTCGGCCGGCTCCGCGACCGGCGCCCGCTCCGGCGTGAGGAACGGGCGCAGCCACCCCGGCGCCGGCATGCGATCGAGCCGCGCGTCGAGCCACGCGCCGGCGATCACCAGCAGGATCAGGATCGGTCCGAACGTCAGTCGCTTCCAGAGCACGGGCGGGACGATATCCGCAGCGGACGCTCCGCTCGATGCGGGCGGGGCGGATGTCGCCGATACGCAGCCTTCCGGAGGGCTCGCTCAAAGGAGTTCGCTGACGCGGGACGGAACGTCCGGCGCGGCACGCAGCGTCACCACCTCGTCGTTCCGGAAGGGGGACGGGCAGACGAGCTGCCCCGCCTCGTCCCGCACGAAATGGAAGACCTGCCGACGCAGGACGTCCACGACGAGGTACTCCGGGATCCCTCCCGCCGAGTACGTCTCCACCTTCTCGCTCAGGTCCGGCTGATGGCTCGTGTACGCCACTTCGGCGATGAGCGCGATCCGCCGGAGGGTCTCGCCCCGCCCGGTCATGACGTCGGCCGCATCGTCCGTCAGCGGCCGGAAGACCAGATCCGGCTCGACCTCGTTCCGCTCGTCGAAGCGGAGGCCGATGCCCCCCGCGGGGTAGCCGTGCCTGGAGCGCACCAGGATCCGGAAGAGACGGTCCAGGCTCGCGTTGTGCCGCTCCCCCGGCGGCGGCGTCACGAAGATCTCCCCCTGCACCAGTTCGACGCGCTCCCCCTCGGCGAAGTACCCCTGCCGATGCATCGCGTGCACCTCGTCGACCGTGAAGAGCCGCTTGGAGCTGGGGAGCGCGGACATGCCGGAAGAGTACGGGAACGGGCGGGCGATCGGATCCGCGGGCGGCCGAACGCCCGAGCGGCCCGCCGTCCGGCTCAGCCGCAGAGCCCGCCGAACTTGCGGGTCCGAGAAGCGAAGTCCCGCACGGCCGCGTACAGGTCCGCCTCGCCGAAGTCCGGCCAGAGCGTCTTCGTGACGTGCAGCTCGGCGTAGCTGAGCTGCCAGAGCAGGTAGTTGCTCAGGCGCATCTCCCCGGCCGTGCGGATCATCAGATCCGGCTCGGGCAGCCCGGCCGTGTCCAGCCGGGCCTCGATCGCGCCCTCGTCGATCTCCTCCGGCCGCAGCCGCCCCGCGGCGACGTCGCGGGCGATCGACCGCACGGCGTCGGTGATCTCCGCCCTCGACCCGTAGTTGATCGCCACGCACAGCGTCAGCCCGGTGCAGCCGCTCGTCGCCTCCTCGACCGAGTCCAGGGCCGCCAGCGCCTCCGGCGGCAGCCCCTCCCGGCGCCCGATCCGCCGGAACCGGATGTTCTCCTGCACGAGCCGGTCCCGCTCCTTGTCCGAGTGCTCGACGAGCAGGGACATCAGCGCCTGGACCTCCTCCGGCGGGCGCTTCCAGTTCTCGCTGCTGAACGAGTACAGCGTCAGCGCCTCCACGCCGATGCCGGCGCACCCGCGGATCACCCGCCCGACGCTCTCCGCGCCCGCCGCGTGCCCCATCACCCGCGGCATGCCCCGCGCCTGCGCCCACCGCCCGTTCCCGTCCATGATGACGGCGATGTGCCGGGGGATCTGCAGGGGGCTCAGCTCCGGCAGCATCCCGAGCGGGTCCGCCCCCGGGTGCCGGGCCCGCATCGCCGCGAGCGTCCGGCGTTCCTCCTCCGTCAGCGACCGCTGGTCTTCCGTCGTCTCCGCAGCCGCCACGGGCCCTCCTTCCGCTCGGATCGATCCTTGCTCTTCGGCACCGCCCGTCAGACGGTGCGGGCCGCCGCGCCCTCGCGTTCGCCCGCCGCCCAGCCCCCGCTCCGCCCGCCCCCGGGGATCTCCGCGCGAACGATCGCCTCGCGCCCCGGCCCGACGCCGACCAGCGTGATCGGCACGCCCAGGTACCCCGCCGCGAACTCCAGGTACGCCCGCGCGCCCTCCGGCAGGTCGTCGAACGCCCGGACCCGGGAGAGCGCGGCCTGGTCGAGCGGGCCGAACCCGGGGAGCGTCTCGTAGATCGGCTCGGCCTCGGCGAGCGCGTGCCCGTCCGGCAGGAACCGGTCCGTCACGCCCTCCGGCGTCCGGTACGCGACGCAGACCTTCAGCTCGTCGTGCCCCGCGAGCACGTCGAGCAGCGTCACCGCGACCTCCGTGATCCCGTTCACCATGCACCCGTACCGGACGGCGACGAGATCGAGCCACCCGACGCGGCGCGGACGCCCCGTCGTCGTGCCGTACTCGCGCCCCGCCTCGCGGATGCGGTGCCCCGTCTCGTCGTGCAGTTCGGTCGGGAACGGCCCCCCGCCGACGCGCGTCGAGTACGCCTTCATCACCCCCACCGCCCGCCCGACCGTCCGCGCGGGCACGCCCGAGCCCGGGGCGGAGCCCAGGAGCGTGGCGTTGCTGCTCGTCACGTACGGGTAGGTGCCGTGATCGACGTCGAGCAGCACGGCGTTCGCCCCGGCGAAGAGGATCCGCTTGCCGTCGCCGAGCAGGTCGTGCAGCAGGTACGTCGTGTCGGCGATCCGCCCGCGCAGGCGCTCGCCCATCGCGAGCGCGGCGTCCGCGATCGCGGCGGGGTGGGGCATTTGCTCGTCGGGCAGCCCCAGCCCCTTGAACATCCCCCGCTTCAGGGCGCAGGCGAGTTCGACCTTCTCGCGCAGCAGGTCCGGGCGGAGCAGGTCCCCGACCCGCACCGCCGTCCCCCGCTGCACCTTGTCCGCGTAGGCGGGCCCGATCCCCCGCCGCGTGGTGCCGAGCTGCCTGATGACGCCGCCCGCGGCCTCGCGCAGGCTCGGACGCCCGCTCAGGAAGTCCTCGCGCAGCCCGTCCTCGAGCTTGTGGTACGGCATCACCACGTGCGCACGGCTCGACACCACGAGGTTGTCGCACGGCACGCCGCGTTTCTGCAGCCCGTCGATCTCCCGGAGCAGCACCTCCGGGTCGACCACCACGCCGTTCCCGATGACGTTGACCTTGTCGGCGTACAGGATGCCGGTGGGGATCAGGTGGAGGGCGTACCGCTCGCCCTTGACGACGATGGAGTTGCCGGCGTTGGCGCCCCCGTTGTAGCGGACGACGGCGTCGTGCCCCTCCACGAGCAGGTCGGCGATCTTCCCCTTCCCCTCGTCTCCCCACTGCAGGCCGACCACGGCCGAGCACGTGCCGGTCGGGGCGGGGCGGCGGGGCGGGCTGAGCGTGGGCACGGTCGGGGCTCGCTTTCTTCCTTGAACAAGCCTGGGCGGTCGGCACGGACGGGCCGAGACGGCAGACGATAGGGGGCGCGCGACGCACGTCCGGGAACCCGGGCGGAGCAGCGGCGGGATGCGGACCGGCCGGGGGCACCCCCGTGTTCTCGGACGTCCCGGAGACCGCGGTCAAGCCACTGGCGCAAGGGGCCGATACCCGGCGGGCAGGAGGCGTGCATGTCGCAGTCGTCCACCATCCGGATCATGTGCCCGAACCTGGTGTGCCGGAAGGTGCTTGCCGTCCCCACCAGCGCGCGGGGCAAGGTCGTCCGGTGCCGGAACTGCGGGACGAACATCCGGGTGCCCGAGGACTCCTCGAAGAAGCCCGCGCCGGGCTCCGCGGCCAGCGCGGCACCCCCCGCCACGAAGCCGAGCTGAACCGACCGACGCCCCCGAGTCCTTCTCGTTCCTCCCGCCTCTCGCACGCCCGAAGCCCGGGAACCCGGTTATCCGGACGTGAGTTCCGGCTGGTCGTCCTCGTCATCCAGGTCGAACTCGAAGTCCATCATGCTGCTTTCGTCGCTCGCGCCCGGGACGAGGGGCGGGGCGATGCCCGAGGCGGGGCGCGCGACCTCGCCCTCGCGCCCGCCGCTGCCGCCCGGGGCCGCGCCCGCCGGCGGCCGCTTGATCGAGGCCGGGAAGCCGTCCTCGTAGGCGAGCATGGCGTTGATCTCGGCCGGCTCGCCCTCGATCTGGACGACGAAGACCAGGTCGCCGATCGCGACGAGATCGCCCGGCGCCAGGAGGCGGGGCCCGGAGATCCGCTCCTGGTTCACGTAGGTGCCGTTGCTGGAGCCGAGGTCCTCGAGCGTCACCTGCCCCTCCTCCACGCGGAGTTCGGCGTGGCGGCGGGAGACGGCCGAGGAGGGGATCCGCAGGTGACACCGCGTATCCCGCCCGATCAGGGAGCGGTCCCGTTGCACGGACACGGCCTGTTTGCGGCCGTCCGGACGGACTCGAACGAGGGTCACTTCCACCGCGGTTCTATCCTTTCCACGCGGCCTGCCCGGCCACGGACGGGGGCACCGGGTCCGGCCCGGCGCCGGTCCTTGCGAGGCCTCGGGGCCCCGGAGCGGGGGGAGAGACCGCGGAGACCGGCGTGCACCATACCTCCCTCGTGCAATTGCGGCAACGCGTGCCGGAGCCGCGAGGCACCGCCCCGGCCGGCAGCGGCCGCGCGTTTCTGGGGCCTCTGGGCGGCTCGGCCCCCCCGGTGCGCTCGCTCTACCTCCACATCCCCTTCTGTTTCCACAAGTGCCACTACTGCGATTTCTACTCCGTCGTGGACCGCCTGGACCGCCAGGAGGCGTTCGTCGACCGCCTGACGCGGGAGCTGGCGGCCCAGGCCCCGCTGGCGCAGGGGGCCCCGCTGCGCACGATCTTCGCCGGCGGGGGAACGCCCAGCCTGCTCCGCCCGGACCTCTGGCGGCGGCTGCTGGCGGACCTGGCCCGGCTCTTCGACCTCTCCGCGCTCGAGGAGTTCACGGTCGAGTGCAACCCGGAGACGGTGACGCCCGAGCTGGCGGAGACGCTCGCCCGGGGCGGGGTGACGCGGGTGTCCATGGGGGCACAGTCGTTCGAGCGGCGGCACCTGAAGACGCTCGAGCGGTGGCACGACCCGGAGAACGTGGCGCGGGCGCTGGCGATCACCCGGGACGCCGGCATCCGCCGGGACTCGATCGACCTGATCTTCGGCGTCCCCGGGCAGACCGTGGAGGAGTGGCGGCGCGACCTCGGGACGGCGCTCGCGCTCGGGACGGAGCACCTGTCGGCCTACAGCCTGACGTACGAGCCGCGGACGAAGATGACCGCCCGCCTGAAGAAGGGCGAGTTCGCCCCCGTCGAGGAGGACGACGAGGTGGCGATGCACGAGGCCGCGCTGCAGACGTGCCGGGCGGCCGGGCTGGACCGGTACGAGGTGTCCAACTACGCCCGCCGCCGGCCTGGGGCCCGCGGAGATGAGCAGATGGCAGAGGGCGGAGGGGGCGGTGAGGAGGAGACGGCCGGGGCGGTCTGCCGGCACAACATGGCGTACTGGCGGCAGGAGGGGTGGCTTGCGTGCGGACCCTCGGCCGCGGGGTACGTTCCCGCGTCCGAAGACTGGTCGGCCGGCGGGCACCGGTGGAAGAACACGACGCGGCTGGACGAGTACCTCGCGGCCGACGACGCGGGCTTCTGCCCGGTGGTGGAGCACGAGCCGCCGGACGCCCGGCGGGCGATCAGCGAGCGGCTGATGACGGGGCTGCGCCTCGCCGAGGGCGTGGACGCGGGCGCGATCCTCGCGGCGTGCGGGCGGCTCGACGCGGGGCTGCCGGGCCGGATGGAGCGCATCGCGCGGCAGTTCCGCGCGGCGGGGCATCTGGACGCCCGCGAGGACCGCTGGACGCTCACGGACCGCGGGTTCCTGTTCGCCGACGGGATCGCCGGGGCGTTCATGGCGGAGCTGTGACCGGCGAACTCCCCTACTCCTCCTCGCCGCCGGCGTCCTCCGCCCCCCCGCGCGGGGCCTCGACGTCCGGCCGCTTCAGGCCGAGCCGCTTCAGCAGGGCGCGGAGGTCCCGCGGCCAGGGCGTGCGGACGTCGATCTCCTCGCCGCTGACCGGGTGCTCGACGACGAGGCGGTGGGCGTGCAGCGCCAGGCGGTGGGCGGCTCCCTGGAGGGTCTTGCGCGCGTAGACCTCGTCGGCGAAGATGGCGGCGCCGATCGAGGCGAGGTGGACGCGCACCTGGTGCAGGCGTCCCGTCACCGGCCGGGCCTCGATCAACGCCCCGAGCGGGGTCGCGTCGAGCACGCGGTAGGCGGTCACCGCCGGCTTCCCGGCGGGCGTGAGCCGCGCGATCTTGACCGAGGTGTACCGGCTCGTGCGGCGGGTCTCCTCCTCGATGGGCTTGCGGATCACCCCCTCCGGCTCCTTCGGGGCCTTGCCGCAGACGGCCCAGTAGAACTTGCGGACGCCGCGGGCGGCGAACTGCTCGCGGAGCGCGTCGTAGGCCGGCGCGGTGAGGGCGACGGCGAGCAGGCCGCTCGTCTCCTTGTCGAGCCGGTGGACGAGCCCGAAGTCCCGCGCCTGCCCGAGCTGCTGGAGCTGGGGCCCGAACTCGTGGAACAGCCCGTTGAGCAGCGTGTCGTGCTGGTGCCCGACCCCCGGCTGGGTGACGACGCCCGCGGGCTTCTCCAGGACGAGCATGTGCTCGTCCCGGAAGCGGAGCTTGTAGGTGACGCGCGGGTTGGGCTCGATGGACGGGGCCTGCATGGGGCATTGTTGCCCCGCCCGGCGCACCGGCCGGATCCGCCCCCTCACTCGACCGGGGCGGCGGCGCGGTCGAGGTACCAGCGGAGCGTGCCGGCGAGCGGCTTCAGGCCGGCCGCGGGGAGTTCCACGCGGTTCACCCGGCGCTCCACGAGCTGCGCGATGACCGGTCGGGCGGCCTCGCCCGTGGCGATCGCCTGGATGAGCCGGCTGGAGTTGAGCAGGCGGTGGGTCATGGTCACGCGCCCGTCCGGGGCGGTCGCGACGAGGCCTCCGTGGACGCCGCCCATCCCCGGCAGGAGCCCGCCGATCGAGCCGTCCTCGCCGAGGGCGACGACGGCGAGGTCGATGCGGTCGTGCCCCTTCTCGCGCCAGACGAGGCTCTCGCGCAGCTCGGTCTCGTAGCGTTCGGCGGCGTCGGGCTCGCCGCCGCGGGCCGCGTGGACCTGGCCGCGCGGGATGTCCGCGTGCTCGACCAGGATGTCGCGGATCTGGGAGAAGTGGCTGCGCTCGTCCTCGGCCCCGAGCGGCAGCTCGTCGATGAGCCAGAGGTGCGTGCGTTTCCAGGGCAGGTCGCGGTACGTCGGGTCCGTGAGAAGACGGAGGTAGAGCGTCTCCTGCACCGGCCCGACGCTCACGGCGAGGTGGAAATCCCCGAAGGCGCGGACGCACGCGTACGCCTGCATGAGCAGGTCGGCGGCGACGGCGTCGAGCGTCTCGTCGAGCGTCTCCCGCAGCACGACCGAGCCCGGCAGATCCGGGGGCGTCGGCTCGGGGACCAGCTCGAACGGGAGGGACATGTTCGTATTGTGCCGCGTCGGGGCGACGGGGCAACCGGCGGGAAAGACATCGGGGACCGGGCGCCAGGGGGAGGATGGTGGGCGGCCCGGGCGGCGGCGCTATCGCCTCGTCCCCCCACTTCCAGCATGCGGGGG
>CAYMFP010000021.1:0-20894 GCA_964389385.1 uncultured Phycisphaeraceae bacterium
CGGGGGGCGCCGAGGCCAACGGAGCCTCCGTGGTTTGGGGCGGGGGGGCGGGGGAATCCCCGCCCCTCAAACCTCTCCACCGCCCGCCCGGGTTGGCCCGCCGGCCCGCCCGTGCTCCCCCCCCCCCCCCCCAAAACCGACAGCGACGCGCACGACGGGAACCGCAACGGTCCACGCGCGAAGCCTCTGCCTTCTCGGTCCCCCTCCCCCTCAGTTCCGCCCGATGAGGCGCAGGGCCAGGGTCGCCAGTTCCTCATCCGTCGCTTCTGCCGCCGCCTGCTCGGCATCCGCCCGCTCCCGCCGCTCTACCTCGATCCGATCCGGGAGCTTGCCATCGATCGACTCGATCACCAGCTGTGCGGCGGCGACGTTCCCCGCCTCCGCGGCCGCGATGAGTGCTTCGATCACCGCCTCCGCCCGCGTCCGCCGGATCTTCCGCAGGCGCCGGGGATCCGCCGGGTCGGCGGCCTCCGTTTCCACTTCGAGCCGCTCCCGGAGCACCCGGCGCACCCGGCGCAGGCTCAGGGGCCGCCCCTTCGGGTTCCGGCACTCGCCCGGCTTCACGGCCCAGCGGTTCCCGGGTCCGAACGTCCCATCCATGCGCCGTTCGATCTGGCTCATGCCGCATCGCCTTCCGTCCGGCCGGGGGCGCCGGCCGTTGTTCCACCGTTGTTCACGCGGTCGGCGAGCAGGGCGAGGATCGCCCGCTCCGTCCCCGGGTCGAGAGCGATCGGGCACGCCCGGAGCCACTCATCCGGCCGGATCACTGCGCTTTTCACTGCGCTTCCGCCCCGGCTCTCGGGGCCATCTTCGTCTAAACCCTTGCCATCCCACGGGTTCGGAGCATCGGCCCCGACCCCGGGCGAGGATTGCAAATCCGTTTGGCGAAAGCCAGTCGTCGGTTCGAATCCGACCGCGGCCTTTGAGCAGAGCGTGGAGGCGCCGAGGGATCGGCGGAGGGGGGCGTGAGGGGAGGTGGGGCGTCCTCGCTCGGCTGGGTTTCTTGAGGGATGCGTTCTCGCGCCGGCCGGTTCGGGCCGGGCGGGGCGTGTGAAGAGGCCGCCGAGGACCTTGATCCTCCGCGGCCTTCGGTGTTTTTGCGTTCAGAACAGCAGCTGCAGCTGGGCCACGACGGCGAGCTGTCCGCTGTCGGCGTCGGGCAGGATGCCGATGGAGGTGTTGGGGGTGCTGATGAGGGACGAGGCGTCGGTCGTCGGCTCGGGGTAGTACTGGGCCTGGAGCGTGACCTTGAGCGCGTGCGACTCGGGGATGAAGTACCAGTTCACGCCCGCGGTGATCTCGCTGAAGGAGTCCGTGCCGCCCGAGCGGTCGTCGTCCGGGAAGACGGCGCTGTAGCGGGCGAAGAGTTCGTGGTGTTCGGTGACGAACACGCCGGCCTGGACCGTGAAGCCGAGGTCGTCGTAGGTTTCGTCGCCGGCCTCGATGTGGCGGCCGTAGAAGGCGGCGAAGATGTTCCAGCCGTCGCCCTCGATGCTGGCGTCGGCGGTGTAGGCGAAGAGGTCGGCCTCGTCGTCGAGCGCGGCCGGGGAGGCGGTGGCGCCGCCCTGCTGCCAGTGGCCGGCGAGGCCGAGGAGCACGCCGGTCTCGCCGCCGCGGAAGCTCGTGAAGTCCCTGAACTGGCGCCAGCCGGCCTCGCCGAGGCGGGCCTCGAAGCGGCCGGTGAAGGCGAAGTCGGCCTCGCTGTCGTCGGTGTAGGCGGAGTTGACGGTGCGGCGGCCGTCGGAGAACGCGCCGGCGACCCGGACGCGGTCCCACTCGCGGGAGAGCATGAGGCCCTGGGAGCGGTCGAGGCGGAAGATCTCGTCGGCGATGGAGCGCTCGACGGCGAGCTGGCGGATGGAGCCGACGTCGAACTCGCGGGTGAAGGGGAGCTTGAACTGGCCGGCGAGGAGCTTGGCGCCGCCGTCGAAGGCGTAGCTGGCCCAGGCGTCCTGGAGTTCGAGGCGGCCGTCGCTGCGGGAGAAGCTGCTGAGGACCCGGAACTCGACCTTGTTGTTCAGGGTCGTGCCGCGGACGTCGAGGCGGGTGCGGCGGAGCTGGAAGCCGCCCTCGAAGTCGTCGTCGACGTTCTCGGCCGGGTCGTCGGCGTCGAAGGTCGAGTGGTAGCGGAACTGGATGTCGCCGATGACGTTGAGCCGGAACCCGGGCTCGGGCGAGGCGATGAAGAACCGGCCGTCGTAGCCGGCGGTGGGGGAGGCCGGGGCGGCGGGCGATTCCTGCGCGGCGGCGGCGGGCGCGAGCAGGGCGGCGGCGATCAGGCCGGCGATGGGTCGGGGCGGGGTGCGTGGGATCATCGTTCCTCTTCTCTGTGTGCGCAGCAGGACCCGCGCGCCGGTCCGCTGCGCAGGAACGGCGCGCCAGTGCGATCTGTGGGGGCTGGAGATGGCTAGGCCGCGGCCGGCTCCCCGCCGAAGACGCGGACGCGCCGCGGCAGAACGCCGACGCGTTCGCCCTCGCGGAGGCCCATCGCTTCGTGCCGGTCGGCCGGGAGTTCGGCGACGAGCATCTCCCCCGAGTCTAGGCGGAGGTCGAGGCGCACGGCAGCGCCCGCGGCGTGGATGCGGTGGACGACGGCCCCGAGCGTGCCGGCGGAGCCGTCGGGCAGGAGGTCGAGTTCGTGCGGGCGGACGAAGACGCGGACGTCGCCGACGGCGGGGCCCTCGTGCGCCAGCTCCGCCGTGCCGAGGCGCACGCGGCTGCCGTCGGCCCGGCCGTGGAACAGGTTGACACGGCCGAGGAAGTTCATGACGAACTCGGTCCGGGGCTCGTGGAAGACCTCGTTGGGCGTGCCGAGCTGCTCGATGCGTCCGGCGTTCATGACGGCGACGCGGTCGGCGAGTTCGAGGGCCTCGTCCTGGTCGTGGGTGACGAAGACGCTGGTGACGCCGATCTCCTCGTGCAGGCGGCGGAGCCAGGCGCGCAGCTCGGCGCGGACGCGGGCGTCGAGGGCGCCGAAGGGCTCGTCGAGGAGGAGGACGCGGGGCTCGACGGCGAGGGCGCGGGCGAGGGCCACCCGCTGGCGCTGCCCGCCGGAGAGCTGGGAGGGGTAACGCCCGGCCATGGAGGAGAGCTGCACGAGGTCGATGAGTTCGAGCGCCCGGCGGCGGATCTCCGAGCGGGGGGGGCGCAGGCGGCGGGGGCGGACGCGGAGTCCGAAGGCGACGTTCTCGAGGACGGTCATGTGGCGGAAGAGGGCGTAGTGCTGGAAGACGAAGCCGACGCCGCGGCGCCCGATGGGGCGGTCGGTGACGTCCTCGTCGCCGAAGAAGACGCGTCCGCCCTCGTCGGCCCGCTCCATGCCCGAGATGATCCGGAGCAGGGTCGTCTTGCCGGAGCCGGATGGGCCGAGCAGCGCGAGCAGCTCGCCGTCGTGGATGTCCAGGCTCACCGCGTCCAGGGCGCGGAACCGTCCGTAGCTCTTGGAAACGTTCTCGACGGCGATGCGCATCAGTGCTCCTCCGCGGCGGCGGCGGCGCGGTCCCGGCGGACCTTCCACTCGACCAGGGACTTCACGATCAGGGTGACGACGGCGAGGCTCGCGAGCAGGGAGGCGGCTGCGAAGGATCCGGCGAAGTCGTACTCGTTGTAGAGGATCTCGACGTGCAGGGGCAGGGTGTTCGTCTCGCCCCGGATGTGCCCGGAGACGATGGAGACGGCGCCGAACTCGCCCATCGCCCGGGCGTTGCAGAGGATGAGCCCGTAGAGGAGGGCCCACCGGACGTTCGGGAGCGTGACGCGGCGGAAGGTCTGCCACCAGCCGGCGCCGAGCGAGAGGGCGGCGACCTCCTCGTCGCTGCCCTGCTCGCGCATGAGCGGGATGAGCTCCCGGGCGACGAAGGGGAAGGTGATGAAGACCGTGGCGATGATGATCCCCGCCGGTGCGTAGATGATCTGGATGCCCCGCTCGCTGAGCCAGCCCCCGAGCCAGCCGCGCGAGCCGAAGAGCAGCACGAAGATCAGTCCGGCGATCACCGGCGGGACGGCGAAGGGGAGGTCGATCATCGCCGCGAGGACGCTGCGGCCGGGGAAGCGGAACCGGGCGAGGGCCCATGCGGCGAGGATGCCGAACAGGGCGTTGAGGGGGACGGCGACGGCGGCGGTGACGAGCGTCAGGCGGATCGCGCTCAGGGCGTCGGGGGAGGCGACGCTGGCGGCGAAGACGCCCCACCCCCGGCGGAGGCCCTCGGCGAAGACCGCGGCGAGCGGGAGCAGGAGGAAGAGGGCGAGGAAGGCGGCCGCGGTGATCGCGATGCTCCGCCGCAGCCAGGCCGGCTCCCAGGCCGCCGCCGAGTGGTGCTGTTTTCCGGTCGGTCCGATCATGGGCGCTCGTCTCCGGGTCAGCGGCCGCGGCTCAGGAGCCGCTGGGTGAGGTTGAGGGCGAGGAGGACGCCGAGCGAGAGCGTGAGCGTCACGACGGAGATGGCGGCGGCCCCGGCGTAGTCGAACTGCTCGAGCTTGGTGACGATGAGCAGCGAGGTGATCTCGGTGCGCATCGGCATGTTGCCGCTGATGAAGATGACGGAGCCGTACTCGCCGAGGCCTCGGGCGAAGGCGAGGGTGACGCCGGTGAGCAGCGCCGGCGCCAGCGTCGGGAGGATGACGCGGCGGAGCGTGGCGAACGGGCCGGCGCCGAGGCTGAGGGCCGCCTCCTCGATCTCGGCGTCGAGGTCCTCGAGCGCGGGCTGCACGCTGCGGACGACGAACGGGAGCCCGACGAAGATGAGCGCGATGCAGACGCCCAGCGGGCTGAAGACGGCCTTGACGCCGATGCGTTCGAGGTGCGTGCCGAGCCAGCCGTTGGGCGCGAGGACGGCGGTGAGGGCGATGCCCGAGACGGCCGTCGGGAGGGCGAACGGGAGGTCGACCATCGCGTCGAGGATGCGGCGCCCGGGGAAGCGGTAGCGGACCAGCGACCAGGCGACGAGGGTGCCGAAGACGGCGTTGACGGCGGCGGCGGCGGCCGCGGCGCCGAAGGTGAGCTTGTAGGACGCGACGACGCGGGGCGCGGTGACCGTCGCCCAGAAGTCGCCCCACGTCATCTCGGCCGTCTTGAAGACGAGCGTCGAGAGCGGGATGAGGACCACCACGCTGAGGTACAGCAGCGTGGCGCCGAGGGAGAGCCCGAAGCCGGGCAGCGGCGACCACGGCAGCAGGCGTCCGGTCAGGCGTCTGGGCACGTTTCCACTCCTCGTCGGCGGCCGTCGGGAATGCCCCGTGCCCGGGTGGGCGGACGCGGGGCGGGAGCAAGTGAGTGCGTGGGGTCAGCGGCGGGGCTCGTAGATCTTGTCGAAGGTGGCCCCGTCGTCGAAGTGCTCGGCCTGGGCCTTGCGCCAGTCGCCGAAGACGTCGATGCGGAACAGGTCGACCTCCGGGAAACGCTGCATGTCGCGCGGGTCGGCGTGCTCCGGGCGGGCGGGGCGGTAGAAGTGCTTGGCGACCAGGCGCTGCGCGTCGGGCTCGTAGAGGCCGAGGAGATAGGCGGTGGCCAGTTCCGTGTTGCCGTGCCGCTCGGCGTTCCGATCGACCACGGTCACCGGGGGCTCGGCGAGGATGCTCACCGACGGCACGACGATCTCCAGCTTGCCCTTGCCGAGTTCCTCCATGGCGAGGAAGGCCTCGTTCTCCCAGGCGAGCAGGACGTCGCCGATGCCGCGCTGGACGAAGGTCGTCGTGGAGCCGCGGGCCCCGGAGTCGAGCACCGGCACGTTGCGGAAGATGTCCCGCAGGAACTCGAACGCCTTCTCGTTCGCCGCGGCGACCTCATCCTTCGCGGCCGGGTCGTGCACCTTCGCCAGATCGCCGAGTTCGCGCTTCAGGACGTAGCCCCAGGCCGCGAGGTAGTTCCAGCGGGCGCCGCCGGACGTCTTGGGGTTCGGCGTGATGACCTGGACGCCCGGCCTGGCGAGGTCGTCCCAGTCGCGGATGTTCTTCGGGTTGCCCTTGCGGACGAGGAAGACGATCGTGGAGGTGTAGGGGGCGCTGTTGTGCGGCAGCTCGGCCTGCCAGTCGGCCGAGAACAGCCCGGAGTTCTCGGCGACCGCGTCGATGTCGTAGGCGAGGGCGAGGGTGATGACGTCGGCCTCGAGCCCGTCGATGACCGCCCGGGCCTGCTTGCCCGAGCCCCCGTGCGACATCCGGACGGTGACGTTCTCGCCGGTCTTCTGCTTCCACTTCTTGGTGAACAGCTGGTTGTACTCGCGGTAGAGCTCCCGCGTTGGGTCGTAGGAGACGTTGAGGAGCGTGCGGTCGGCGCGGCGGGCGGCCTCGGCGGTCGCCGACGCGCTCCCGGCGGCGATGGCGGCGACGCCGACGGCGGTGAGAACGCTGGCGAGGATCTTGCGTCGGTGGATCATCGTCTCTCCTGGAGGGAAAGGGCGGGTTGGGCTGGGCGGCAGCGGGGCCATGACGGCCGTGAACAGGGCCTGCCGTGAGCCCGAGGGCGGGCGGGTGCGACAGGCACAGCCGAAAGGCAAGGCTCGTGCCAAGATGTCGGGAGGCCTTTCCCAGGCGTCAGCGGGGGTGGTGCCTCATCCAACGGGCAGAATCCGTTGCATGAGACGGCTTAGGCCGTTATATTGAACGGAGCCCGTTTCAGGAGACGGCCGATGAACCGAGTTCGCGAGGCCCTGCTCAATCTCTGGCGCGAGGTCGGGCGGCACGCCGAGGCCCAGGCCGTCGTCCCGCGGGTGGCCGAGATCCTGGGGCGGCGGCTGCCGGTCGGGGGGCTGGCGGTCTGGGAGCTGGACGAGGAGGCGCGGGCGCATCGGCTCGCGGCCTACGCCTTCGAGAGCCCGTGCGAGGAGCCGCCGGAGGACGATGCGGCATCGGAGGCCCTCCGGATGCTCGTCGGGTCCGGCCGGCGTTTGCACGAGTTCTCGGTTTCGGGCGAACGGCCGGCGTGGGCGGCGCTCGGCGTGGGCGGCGACCGTCCGGGGGTGGCGGTCCGGCTGGCGCCGGCCGAGGGGCCGCGGGGAGCCGCGATCCTGACGCTGGAGGGGGCCTGCGGCGAGGACGGCGACGCCGGGGCGCTGCTCGCCGAGCCGCTCGAGGCCCTGCTCGCGAACGACCACCGCATCCGTCGCCTGAAGACGCTGACCGCGGCGGCGGAGGCGGACCGGCGGGCCCTGCTCGTCCGGCTCGGGCGGGACCAGGTCGACGGCGACGTGGTCGGGGCCAAGGGAGGGCTGCGGAGCGTGATGGAGCGGGTCGCGTTGGTCGCGGCGTCGGACGCGCCGGTGCTGATCCTGGGGGAGACCGGCTCGGGGAAGGAGGTCATCGCCCGCGAGATCCACCGGCAGTCCCGGCGGCACGAGGGGCCGTTCGTCCGGGTGAACTGCGGGGCGATCCCGCCGGAGCTGATCGATTCGCAGCTCTTCGGCCACGAGCGCGGCGCATTCACCGGGGCCGACGCCCAGCGGCGGGGGTGGTTCGAGCGGGCGGACGGGGGGACTTTGTTCCTGGACGAGGTCGGGGAGCTGCCCCCGGCGGCCCAGGTGCGGCTGCTGCGGGTGCTCCAGGAGGGGACCTTCGAGCGGGTCGGCGGGCAGCGCGAGGTCCACGTCGATTGCCGGATCGTGACCGCGACGCACCGGGACCTGCCCCGGATGGTGCAGGAGCACCGCTTCCGCGAGGACCTGTGGTACCGCATCGCGGTCTTCCCGATCGTCCTGCCGCCCCTCCGGGAGCGGTTGGAGGACATCCCCGAGCTGGCGCGGCACCTCTGCGAGCGGTCGTCCAACCGGTTCGGGCTCCGGGTCTGCTACCCGGACGCGCAGCAGATCGAGCGTCTGCGGGCGTATTCGTGGCCGGGCAACGTGCGGGAACTCGCCAGCGTGATCGATCGCGCGGCGTTGCTCGGCGGCGGGCGGACGCTCGAGGTGGACGCGGCGCTGGGGGGCGGGGCGTCAGCGCTCGGCGGGGCGTCGCGCGCGCCGTCCGCGGCCGGGCCGGAGAGCCTGGACGACGCCGTTCGCCGCCACATCCGCCTCGCGCTCGACGCCGCCGCGGGGCGGATCGAGGGGCGGGGCGGGGCGGCGGACCTGCTCCGGGTGAACCCGCACACGCTCCGGGGCAAGATGCGGCGGCTGGGCATCCGGTGGCAGGAGCATCGCCCGCGGGGCGGGCGCGGCGCCCCGGGCGCGGCGGAATAGGGCGGGGACGTCAGGACGCCGCGGCGGCGTCGAGATCGGGGGCACGCGTCGGGGCGTCGGAGGCGGAGGCGGTGGGGGCGGCGCGGGCTTCGGTGCGGATGGCGATGAGGTCCTTCATCACGCGGGAGAGGTCGGCGGTGGTCCCGGGGACGCCGAAGGCGTCGTGGAGGAGGCGGTAGAGGGCGTAGAGGCGGCGGTAGACGCCGGCGGCTTCGGGTCGCGGGCGGAAGGCGCGGTCCTGGACGCCGGTCATCGCCCGCTGCGCGGAGGCGGCGTCGGGGTGGGTTCCGCCGACGACGGCCGCGAAGACGGCGGCGCCGAGGGCGCAGGCCTGGGCGCTGCGGCTGAGCATGACGGGGCGGTCGAAGACGTCGGCGTAGATCTGCATCGCGAGGGGGTTCTTCTCGGCGATGCCGCCGCAGGCGACGACCTCGCGGACGGCGACGCCGTGCTCCTCCAGGCGTTCGATGATGCGGAGGGCGCCGTAGGCCGTGGCCTCGATCAGGGCGCGGTACATCTCGGCGGGGGTGGTGCGGAGGGTCTGGCCGAGGACGAGGCCGGTGAGGAGCGGATCGACGAGGACGGTGCGGTTGCCGTTGTTCCAGTCGAGGGCGAGCAGGCCGCTCTCGCCGGGGCGGAGGCGTCCGGCCTGGCGGGTGAGCGCGGCGTGGGGATCCTCGCCGGCGTGGGGGGCGAAGGCGGAGACGAACCAGTTGAAGAGGTCGCCCACGGCCGGCTGCCCGGCCTCGAGCCCGAGATATCCGGGGAGGACCGAGCCGGGGACGATGCCGCAGAGCCCGGGGATCTCGCCCGGGGCGCCCTCGTCCGGGGCGACCATGATGTCGCAGGTGCTGGTGCCGATGATCTTGACCATGCGCCCGGGGCGGACGCCGGCGCCGACGGCGCCCGAGTGGGCGTCGATGACGCCGACGGCGACGGGGATGCCGGCGGGGAGGCCGACGCGGCGGGCGATGTCGGGGGCGAGGTCGCCGGCCTTGTGGTCGGAGGGGAAGGCCTCCTCGTAGAGGCGGTCGCGGAGGTCGGCGAGCGCGGGGTCGAGCGCGGCGAGGAAGTCCTTGCTCGGCAGGCCGCCCCACCCACCCCGGGCGTCGGCGAACATCGCCTTGTGCCCGGCGGCGCAGATGCCGCGGCGGATCTTCGCGGGCTCGCGGTTGCCGGTGATCCAGGCGGGGACGAAGTCGGCGAGTTCGACCCACGAGTGGGCGGCCGCGAAGACGTCCGGCGCGACGCGGCGGCACCGCAGGATCTTCGACCAGAACCATTCGGAGGAGTACGTGCCGCCGCACTTGGCGAGGTAGGGCTCGCCGCGCCGGCGGGCGAGGTCGGTGATCTCGGCGGCCTCGGCGTGGGCGGTGTGGTCTTTCCAGAGCCAGGCCTGGGCGTGGGGGTTGCCGCGGAACCGCTCCAGC
The DNA here is from genome assembly GCA_964389385.1 of uncultured Phycisphaeraceae bacterium. Taxonomy (GTDB): domain Bacteria; phylum Planctomycetota; class Phycisphaerae; order Phycisphaerales; family UBA1924; genus CAYMFP01. The sequence goes on from CAYMFP010000021.1 coordinate 9,602, forward strand.
ATGGCGAGGGGGAGGCCGGAGGCGTCGACGGGCAAGGGCGTGGAGCCGGTGGTGTCGACGCCGATCCCGACGACGCGGCCCGGGTCGAACCCGGGGACCGAGCCGGCGCGGCGGAGGGCTTCGGCGACGGCCGCCTCGAACCCGGCGATGTAGTCGGCGGGGTCCTGGCGGGCGAGGTTGGGATCGCGCTCGTCGAGGATGACGCCGGCGACGCCGCCGGGGAAGTCGAAGACGCTCGTCGCGAGTTCCTCGCCGGTGGCGGTGTCCACGACGAGGGCCCGGACGCTGCTGGTGCCGTAGTCGACGCCGAGGGCGAAGCGGCGTTCGCGCGCCATGCCGCACTCCTTTCGCGGGAGGGCAGCGTACCCGGTCGCGGCGTCGCGTGTCGACGCGCGGCGGGGAGGCGCTCTTCGGCGGCGGGGGGCTACTCCGCGATCAGGCCGGGAGCGCGGATGTCGGTGCGGAAGGAGCGGTTCACGCCGCCGGCGGAGATGGTGAGCTTCACGGCGGAGGTGGGGGCGCCGAAGCGGTCGAAGGTGATCGCGCGGCGTCCGCCGACGAGGGAGGCGGTGGAGCCGGCGGCGATGCCCGAGAGGCGGTAGGGATCCTCGCGGAGGTCCACGCTCAGGACGGGGGCGCCGCCCTGCGGGCGGACCCAGTAGCGGAGCGTCGCGGGCTCGAACTCGACCACCCAGGGGGTCTGCGAGGCCTTGGCGTGCCGCGCGGCGAGGCGCAGGTCGGCCGTCACGCGGCGGGAGGCGAGGTCGAGGCGGTGGCGGGTGGAGGCCGCGGAGAGGCGCGGCATCGCGACCGCGGCGGCGGCGGAGATGACCGTCAGCACGACGACGAGTTCGAGCAGCGTGTGCCCGCGCGATCGCGACCGGGTGGTGCTGGCGTGCCGCATACGCAAAACGCGGACGCCGGGCGAGGCCCGGCGTCCGCGTGAGAGCCGCTGGTGGCTCAGTACGTGTTGTACTTGACGCCGTCCGGATCGACTTCCGTGTCGGACGTGTTGGCGGTGATGACGCCGGTGGTGGGGTCGTAGAGCCAGCCGACGCCCGCGCCGTCGGCGGTCTCGATGAGGCGGTTGCCCTTCTTGGAGCCGACGGGCAGCGGGGGGAGTTCCATGAGGTACGGGCCGTAGATGATGCCCATGGCGGCGTTCATGGTGTCGGAGGGGTTGCCGCCGTTGGCGTCGGTGAACTTGGTGAGCTGCTCGCCGATGTCGGCGGTGGGGAGCAGGCCGTTGTGCTCCGAGCGGTAGAGCTCGATCGCGCCGCGGAGGGTCTGGAGGCTGCTCTTGAGGGCGACGCCGCCGGCGTTGGTCGCCCCGCGGGTCATGCGCGGGATGGCGATGGCGGCGATGACGCCGAGGATCACCAGGACGACGACGAGTTCGATCAGGCTGAAAGCGCTGCGGCGGCGCTGGCGAAGCGTGATGGGATGCATGCTCGTTCCCCGTGTGCGGGCTGAATCACCGCCCGCGGTACGACGCGGGCTCTCGCTCTGGAGATCGGTTTCCTGGCGGATGTCAAGCAGGCACGCGCCGGGAGAGCGCCGGCGTCGCCCGCACAGACGTTCAGCGTTGCCGCGCGCCGTCCGAGAACCGGGTGAGGCGGAGGGCCTCCTCCCGGCTTCCGGTGTCGAAGTACGCGGCGTCCGGTTCGAGCCGCACGAGGCGGGCCCCGTCCAGGGTGTCGCCGACGCGGATGGGGCGTCCGTCGATGATCGCGGCCGTCGGCTGCCCGCCGGAGAGGACCACGGTCGAGAGGGAGTGCCGGGCCGCGAAGCCGGTGGGACGCCCCTCGGGCGATCCCGGCGCCGGCGCGGGCTGCTCGGTCCAGGCGGAGGGGAGCTGGAAGAGCGCGGCGCCCCCGCCGGTCCCGCCGGCCGCCCGTTCGAGGAGTTCGGCGACGGTGGCCTCGCGCGGGCGCGAGGCCTCGGCGAGGACGGCCTGGAGATCGTCGAGCGCGCCGATCGCCGCGACGGCGTTGGTGAGCCCCGCCGAAGCCTCGGACGGGCCGGTGAGCCCGCCGCTCAGGACGAGCTTGTCCACGGCCAGCGCCGTGATCGCCGTCGACGCGATCCCGACCGCCGCCATCCGCCTGCGGTTGTGCCTCATGCGGATGAGGTGCGAAACGGGCGGGCCGGCGTCAACCCCCGGCGGCGGAAACGGGGCCCGACTCTGACGTCTGCGCCATGTGCCACGACAGGGAGGCCTCGACGCCGAGTTCGTCGCCGGCGTTGCGCTGGGCGGTCGCGGCGACGCGTTCGACGCGCACGTCCGGGAATTCGTCCGCGAGGCGTCCGAGGAATCGGCGGAGCGCCTCGCCGCTGGCCTGGGCCGTGAGGCGGAGCGGGAGCGTGTCGTGGCGCGGGCCGCGCACCGGAGCGCCGGGCTCGAAGACGACGATGCGGAGGCCGACGGCCTCGGCGACGGCGGCGATGGAGCCGACGCGTTCGAGGCGCTGGTCGGGCCCATAGAGCCGGACGCCGCTCTCGGCGAGGTCGCGTTCGGTCTCCTCGAGGCGGGCGGAGAGCAGGTCCCGCGCGTTCTCGAGTTCGCCGAGGCGGCGTTCGGCGGCCACGGCCGAGGCGAGGCGCTCGCGCTCGCGGCGGGCGAGCTGCTCCCGCGGGCGGACGCCGAGGGCCCAGGCGGCGACGAGCGCCGCGAGGAGCACGGCGACGCCGGCCGCGTGGATCGGCCACCACTTCGCTTCGCTGCGCTGCAGGCTCACGGCGCGACCCCTCCGATGTGCCCTTCGACCTCGAACCCGACGGCCGGCCGGTCCATGAACACCGCGTGCTGGATGCGCGAGAGCGTGAGCGAGCGGAAGAGGCCGGTGGCCTCGACGGCCTTGAGGAAGGCGGCCACCGAGGACGAGTCCGGGGCGTGCCCCGAGACCGTGAGGCGGTAGCTCCCGGCGGCCGGGGGCGGCGGCGGGGCCGGCGCGGCGGCCTGGGCCGTCGGAGAGGGTTTCGGGGCGGGCGGGGGGACGCGTTCGAGGTGGATCGTGTGGAGCGCGATCTCCGGCGTCCGCGCGGCGGCGAGGACGTCGAGCAGGACCCCCCAGTCCGGCTGCTCGCCGATCTCGCGGGCGACGGCGAGCTTCGTCTCCGCGGCGAGGAGGCGGCCGCGGAGCTGAGCGACGGCGCGTTCGGCCTCGGCGGCCTCGGCCTGGGCGTCGACCAGTCGATCGCGGACGTCCGGGGAGCCGTCGTGGACGGAGGCGCGGAGCGCGCCCGCCGTCACGGCGATGACGGCGATCGCGGCCCCGCCCCCGGCGGTCCAGCCGCGGACGCGGCGGCGGCGCTCGCGGGCGCGGGCGCGTTCTCTCGGCATCAGGTCGGGCGGTCGGTGGCTCATGCGCAGCACCCCCAGATGGACATGCCCAGCGCCGGGACGCACTGCGGGAGGGCGGCCGCGGCGTGCGGCGTGCGCCCCGCGAGGCCGAGGAGCGTGGCGGGCGTCGCGGGGGCGCAGGGGAGTTGCCCGTCCGCGGGCGGCGTGATGCCGCAGGCGGCGCCGCCCCCGGTGACCAGCACGCGGGCGACGCCGGGCTCAGGAACGCGGGGCGCGGCGTAGGCGACGGAGCGGGCGACCTCCTCGCGGAGCGAATCGGTGGAGGCGGAGACGACGGCCCGGACGTCCTCGCCCGCGGGCCCGGCGTCGCCCCGGCGGAGCAGGTGCTCGGCGAGGTCGGGCTCGACGCCGAGGCGGACGGCGACGGCCTCGACGACGGCGCGGAGCCCGCGGTCGGGGAGTTCGCGCTCGAAGATCACCTCCGGGCCGCGGAGCACGGCGAGGCGGGCCGCGCGCCACCCGAGGTCGAGCACCGCGACGGCGGGGTCGGCGCGCATCGCGGCGGAGGCGCGGACGGCCTCGGCGGTCGCCCAGGAGGCGGTGCCGACGTGCACCGGGTCGAGGCCGGCCTCCTCCAGCGCGTCGAGCATGGCGTCGAGGTCGGCGCGGCGGCAGGCGGCGGTCATCCAGGCGGCCTGGTCGCGGGAACGCCGCAGCCGCGGGAGTTCCCAGCAGCGGATCTCGAGCGCGGCGGGCTCGCAGGCGTGGAGGGCGGCGGCCTCGCTCGCGGCGAGGGCCTCGACCGGCGCCCCGGAGTCGCTCGGCGGGAGTTCGAGCTGGTCGATCATCGCCATCTCGTGCGGGAGGACGACCGAGACGCGGTCGGCGACGAAGCCCCCGCGGAGGATGGCGTCGGCGATGCTCTGCGCTTCTTCGGCGCCCGGGGGAAAGCCGGGCTCGGCGGGCGCGGGGCGCGGGATGACGGCCGCGGCGCCGACGGTGAACCGCCCGCGCCCGAGGGGGCGGGCCTGGACGAGCTTGATCCAGCGGGAGCCGATGTCCACGCCGATCGGCATCGCGGCGTCGTCTGGTCGCATGCTCACACCATCCCCGTCATGTCGAAGAGCGGGAGGAACATGCTCAGCGCGATGGAGCCGACGATCAGGCCCATCGTGATAAGCACGATCGGTTCGAGCATCGAGGTCGCCGAGCGGAGCATGACCTCGTTCTCCTCGTCGAGGAAGTCCGCGACGCTGAGCAGCGGTAGGGCCATGTCGCCGGCGTCCTCGCCGCTGCGGACGGCCTCGCGGAGCGACTCGTCCACGAGCGGGGACTCGGCGAGCGAGGCGCTCAGCGGGTCGCCGTCGGCGACCGCGGCCTCGGCCCGCTCCATCACGGCGCGGAGCGTCCGGTTGGGGATCGATTCGCGGACCATCTCGAGCGCCTCGAGGAGCGGGACGCGGCTCTCGAGGAGCACGCCGAGCAGGCGGGCGACGCGGGCGGCGAACAGGCGGCGCGTGATCTTCCCGACGCCGGGGGCGAGGACGACGAAGCGGTCGACGGCCTCGCGCCCCCGCGGGTGGCGCAGCGCGACCACGGCGCCGGCGGCGAGGGCCGCGACCGCGATCCCGACGGCGATGCTGTGGGACCGCAGCACGGCGCTGATGGCGAGGATCACCTCCGTGCTCGCCGGCACGGGGGCCTGGAGCGACTTGAACATCCCCTCGAAGCGCGGGATGACGAACAGGAGGAGGACCGCCACGACGGCGATGCAGATCCCCATGAGCGCGATCGGGTAGACGAGGGCGCCCGTGATCTGGTTGCGGATCTGCACCTGCCGCTGGGCGAGCTTGGCGACGCGCTGGAGCATGTCGCCGAGGCGGCCGGTGCTCTCGCCGGCGCGGACGAGGCTGCGGACGACGGGGTCGAACGAGCCGGGGTGGCGGTCGAGGGCCTCGCCGAGCGACTGCCCGCGTTCGACCCGCTGGCGGACGTCGCTGATGACGGCGCGCCAGGAGTCGTCCTTGGCCTGGCGCTCGACGGAGGCGAGCGCGTCCGGAAGGGTGGCGCCCGCGCGGACGAGGACCTGGGCGTGCTTGGCGAAGTTGAGCGTGCGGCGGGCGCGGTCGTGGCGCCCGTGCTCGGCGTGCCCGGCCGCGGCGGCGCGGGCGCCCTCCCCGGCCGCCGGCTCGACGGTGGTGGGGAAGACGCCGCGGGCGCGCAGGGCCTCGCGCGCCGAGGCGGCGTCGTCGGCCTCCAGCGTGCCGGCGGCGGCGCCGCCGGCGCGGTCGTAGCCGCGGTAGGCGAACTTCACGCGGCCTCCCTGACCGGCTCGGTCGGCTGGGGCGGGCGGAGCTGGGCGGCGGCCGGCGTTCCGGCGTCTTCCTCCTCGTCCTCCGTGTGGGTGACGCGGAGGACCTCCTCGAGGCTGGTGCGTCCGGCCTTGGCGAGCAGGACGCCCTCCTGGCGGAGGGTGGCCATGCCCTCGTCGCGCATCTTGGCGCGCAGCTCGTGCGTCGGCTCGCCGCGGTAGATCATGCGGCGGAGGAGGGAGGTGACCTCCATGACCTCGTAGACGCCGACGCGCCCGCGGAAGCCGGTGTCGTGGCACGCCTGGCACCCGCCGCCCTTGTGGAAGGGGCGCCGCTGCTCGCCGAGGATGCCGGCGGCCTCGAGCACGGCGTCGTCCGGGTAGTACTTGGTGATGCACGCGGGGCAGAGCGTGCGGGCGAGGCGCTGGGCGACGACGCCGTTGATCGCGCTCGAGAGCAGGTACGGCTCGATGTTCATGTCGAGCAGGCGGGCGACGGCGCCCGGGGCGTCGTTCGTGTGCAGCGTCGCGAGGACGAGGTGCCCGGTGAGCGCGGCCTGGACGGCGACGCGGGCGGTCTCCTCGTCGCGCACCTCGCCGACCATGATCACGTCCGGGTCCTGGCGCAGGATGCTGCGGAGGGCGCGGGCGAAGGTCATGCCGATCGCGTCCTGGACCTGGATCTGGTTGATCTGGTCGAGCTGGTACTCGACGGGGTCCTCGACGGTCACGATGTTCAGCTCGGGGCTGCGGATCAGGTCGAGGGCGGAGTAGAGCGTCGTCGTCTTGCCGCTGCCGGTGGGGCCGGTGACGAGCAGGAGGCCGTGCGGCTGCTCGAGGGCGCGGCGGAAGCGCTCGAGGGACTCCGGGCGGAAGCCCAGGTCCTCCAGCCGGACGCGGAGGTTGCCCTTGTCGAGCACGCGGATGACGAGCTTCTCGCCCAGCAGCGTTGGCATGCTCGAGACGCGGAGGTCGATCTCTCGCCCCTCGGCGACGATGCGGACGCGGCCCTCCTGCGGGAGGCGCTTCTCGGCGATGTCCATCCGCCCGATGACCTTGACGCGCGAGACGATCGCCGGGTGCAGGCCCATCGGCGGGCGCATCAGCTCGCGCAGCGCGCCGTCGATGCGGTAGCGGATCACCGTGCCGCGCTTGTCGGGCTCGATGTGGATGTCCGAGGCGCCGTCGCGGATCGCCGTCAGCAGCGTCACGTTGACGAGGTTGACGATCGGGCTGCCGTCGACCATCTGCTCGAGGTCGGGCAGGGTCTGCTCGTCGATCGCCTCCCGCTCGACGACGGCGACGTCGGAGTCGACGAGCTTCGTCATGAAGCCGTCGATGTCCACGTGCCCGCCGCCGCCGGCGTACTTCTTCACGAACTCGCGGATGTCCGGCTCGAGCGCGAGCACCGGGCGGATCTTCAGCCCGGTCATCGCGCGCAGCCGGTCGATCGTCGGGAGCGACTGCGGCTCGGCCATCGCCACGGTCAGCTCGCCGTGGACGCGGAACAGCGGCAGGGCCCGCAGCTCGAGCGCGGCCTTCTCGCCGATCAGCCCGAGCATCTCCGGGTCGGCGAGCCCGTGGCGCAGCACGCACCCCGGCACGCCGATCCGGGCGGCGAGGGTCGCGACGAGCGTCGACCGGGTGAGCACGCCCTGCTCGACGAGCAGCTCGCCGAGCATCCGCCCGCTGACGCGCTGCTCCGCGAGCGCCTGCCGGAGCTGGCTCTCCGAGACGAGCCCCGCCCGAACGAGCAGCTCGCCGATCGGCAGCGCCTTCTGCTCGGCGTTGCTCACAGGAAGCTCCTCGCGGCGGACGCCGCGTCCTGGAAGAGGTCGAACCCGTCGCCGATGCCGGTGAGCCCGAACACCTCGCGCAGCGTCTCCGGGACGGAGCAGAGCCGCAGCGTCCGCCCCGACTGCGACGCCTCGTCGGCGAGCTCGACCAGGACCTCCAGGCCGCGGCTGTCGGTGAAGGTGACGCCGGAGAGGTCGATGGCGACGCGCCCGAGGCTGCGGGCCGAGGCGTTCGACGCCTCCTCCTTCAGGCGTTCGGCGTCCGCGCCCGCCAGCGCCCCCTCGGGCCGCAGGACCGTCACCGCACCGTGCTGCCGCCGCTGGATCTCCATCGCCGGTGTCTCGCCCTCTTACGCGGCCGCCCGCGAGGCCAGGAGCGGGATCGTCAGGGTGAAGGTGCTGCCGACGCCCGGCTCGGACTCGGCCATGATGTCGCCGCCGTGCAGGCGGACGACCTCCCGCGCGAGCGCCAGCCCGAGCCCGGTCCCCGTCACCGCGGCGACGCGCTCGTCGTTGACGCGGAAGAACCGCTCGAACACCCGGTTGAGGTCCGCCTCGGGGATGCCGATCCCCGTGTCCGCGACGGCGACGGAGAAGTGCGACGGCTGGGCGTCGACGGTGATCGTCACCGTCCCGCCCGCGGGCGTGTACTTCAGCGCGTTGCCGATCAGGTTGTGCAGGGCGAGCACGAGCTTGTCCCGCTCGCCCGGGATGACCGGCATCTTCGGCGGCAGGTCGAAGGCGAGGGTGATGCCCCGGTCCTTCGCCTGGGCCGCGAACTCCTCCTCGAGCGACTGGAAGAGCTGGTCCGTCCGGATCTCGTCCTGGCGGAGCACGTACGAGCCGCTGTCCATCTCGCTCACGGAGAGCATGTCGTTGACGATGCGCTCCAGCCGCCGCGACTCGCTGGTGATCACGTTCGCGGCCCGCTCGCGCTCGGCGGCCTCGAGCGCGCCCTCCTCCAGCAGCCCCTCGGCGTACAGCCGGATGTTCGTCAGCGGCGTCCGCAGCTCGTGCGCGGCCTGCGAGACGAAGACCTCGCGAGCCTCCTGCGCCGTCCGCTGCTGGGTGATGTCCTCGACCACGATCACGGCCATCGGCGGCTCGGTCTTGGGCACGCGCCGCACGCCCACGCGCAGCACCGCCCGCGCCCCGCCCGACCCCGGCTCGCCGCGCTGCAGCTCCAGCGAGGCCGAGGCCCGCCCGGAGCGCGAGGCCGCGGACTTCGCCGCGTTCAGCAGCTCCTCGTCGTCGATCAGCTCCCGCAGCGCCCGCCCCTCCGGCGCGTCGGAGGGCGACAGCCCCAGCAGGCCGCGCACCGCCGGGTTCGCGTACGCCACGGCCCCCTCGTGGTCCACCACCAGCACGCCCTGCGGCATCGCGCGGCAGGCCCCGGCGGCCAGCCGCCCCTCGCGCCCGCCGCCCACGGCCGCCTCGGCGCGGCGGTCCAGCGCCGCCTCTTCCGCCGCGGCCAGGCGGCGCAGGATGTCGTTCCACCGCTCGGCGGTCTCGCCGTACCCGGCGTCGAGTTCGAGCGCCGTCCAGCACGGGCTCTCCCCGCCCGAGCCCCGCAGCGCCGCCTGGACCGCCGCCAGCCCGCGCGTCCGCTGCCGGAGCATCCGCCACCCCGCGGCCGCGCAGGCGATCGCCGCCGCGCCGGGCAGCGCCGGCAGCCACGGCACGAGCGCCGCGCCCGCGACGGGGCGCAGGAGCACCGCCGCGGCCGTGGCGACGCCGACGGCGCCCACGAACATCGCGGCGCCGGCCTCCACGGCCCGGTCGGGGCGCGGGTGCTGTTCTGTCGTCGTCGGGCTCGGCACGCCTCGGCCTCCGGTTCCTCGATGCCCCAGGACCCTCAGCGGGTATCGGTCCGTCCGGAGCGCCGATCCAGCCCGGGGGGGCAGAAGTCCTGCGCTCGCCTCCCCGGACCCGGCTCAACGCCCGCCCCCGACCCGCCGATAGACGCCCCGCGGTATCCCCGACGGAAGGGCCTTTGTTATGCCGACCGTGCTCCTCGTCGACGACGAGCCACACCTCAGTTTCATGGTCGCTCGCGCTCTGCGGGGCCGCGGGATCGATGTCGCCTCCGCCAAGGACGGCGGCCAGGCGTTCGACGCCGCCGTCGCCTCGACGCCGGACCTGGTCATCACCGATCTGCAGATGCCCGTGCTCGACGGGCTCGAGTTCAGCCGCAGGCTCCGCCAGGACCCGCGGACCGCCCACGTGCCCGTGATCATGATCACGGGGCGGGGGCACCGGATCCCGCCGCAGGTGCTCGGCGAGACCAACATCCGGGCGCTGCTCCCCAAGCCCTTCAGCCTCCAGGACGTCCTCCGCAGCGTCGACGAGATCCTCGACCTGCCCGGCGCGGACGCCCGCCCGGCGCTCGGAGAGGCCGCATGAGCACCCTCGGCATCGTCAGATCCGACCCGGTCGCCGAGGCCCTCGCCCAGCGCCTGGCCGACCTCGACCTGCCGATAACGGTGGGGGACGAGGCGCCGGGGGGCGTCCTCGCCCAAGCGGTGACCTCCGGCGGCGCGGCCCTGAGGGACGCGCTCGACGCCGGGGGGCCGGCCGTCGCCGTCCCGGCCCCGCCCGTCGGGTGGCTGCTGGGCAAGCGGTGCGGCGCCTCCGGGACGCCGGTCATCGCCCTGCTCGAGTCCGGCTCGGAGGGCGAGGCCGAACGCCTCCGCCGGACCATCGAACTCTGGACCGCCGACCTCGAACGCTCCGGCGAGGACGCCTCCACGCTCGAGCTCTTCAGCGACGAACTCTCCCGGGCGTTCGAGCAGATCACGCTGCTCTTCCGCCTCGCCCGCCTCGTCAACACGACCGGCGCCGTGGCGGAGGTCGTGCAGGCCCTCGCCTGGCAGATCCAGGCGATGCTCCCGTACGCCTGGGTTTCCATCGCCTTCGACGACTCGCCCCGCGTCCTGCCGGACCTCCGCGGGTGCGTCATCCGCGCCGGCGCCGTCCCCGCGGATGAGCCGACCTTCGAGCGCATCGCCCGCGCGGGCGTCGCCTCCGCCCGCACCGACGACTGGACCAAGGTCCTCGAGCCCTCGCGCGACCCCCTCGCCCGCCTCGTCTCCTCCATGGTCGTCGCCGAGCCCATCCCGCACGACGGGCAGACCATCGGCCTCCTCATGGCCGGCAACAAGCCGGCCGAGGACCCCGACCCGCACTCCTGCGAGACCCAGTTCCTCGACGCCACGGCCGAGTTCCTCGGCGTCTACCACGAGAACGCCACCCGCTTCGCCGAGCAGCGGGCGATGTTCCTCGGCACGCTCACCGCGATCACCGCGGCGATCGACGCCAAGGACCCGTACACCCGCGGCCACTCCGAGCGCGTCGCCCACCTGGGACGCCAGCTCGCCGAGAAGCTCCGCCTCCCGCCCGAGGACATCGAGCGGATCTACGTCGCCGGGCTCGTGCACGACGTCGGCAAGATCGGCGTCCCCGAGGCCGTGCTCTGCAAGCCCAGCCGCCTCACGGACGAGGAGTTCACGCACATCCGCAAGCACCCCGAGATCGGGCACCGGATCCTCTGCGGCATCCCCCCGCTGGAGCCCATGCTCCCCGGCGTGCTCCAGCACCACGAGCGCTGGGACGGGCGCGGCTACCCGCACCGCGTCGCGGGGACCGAGGTCCACCTCTACGGGCGCATCCTCGCCCTGGCGGACACCTTCGACGCCATGTCCTCCAACCGCGCCTACCGCCCCGCCATGTCGCGCGACCGCGTCCTCGAGGAGATCCGCAACTGCGCCGGCACCCAGTTCGACCCCGACCTGGCGCCGATCTTCGCCGCCATGGACTTCACCGAGTTCGACCACCTGCTCCGCCTCCACCAGGCCCAGCACCAGTCCGCCATCGCCGCCTGAC